>DAOWEE010000359.1 GCA_030638625.1 Methanosarcinales archaeon | reverse complement strand
GAAGCTGCTGATGTATATCTTAGTACTACCCCAACCGGGAACCGTGTGCTCTCGGCAGAAAGCTTGAAAGAGAAACTGGATGCAGGAGACCAGACCATCTATGTGCTTGACATCCGGATGCCTAAAGAGGATAAATACGATGTGGGTCATATTGAGGGGGCTGAGTATATCAGTTTTAAGGAACTGGCAAAGGAAGATAATTTAGCCACACTACCCAAAGGCAAACAAATCATTATTGTTTGTGATACCGGGCACACCGCGAGCATGTCGAATTCCATACTGAACATGCTGGAATACAATGCCTTAACCCTGAAGTTCGGAATGCAGGGATGGACTGACGCAGGATATGAAACAGTGGTTGACTGAAAAGTCACCACCTTTTTTTTATTTTTTTAACTATTTCTTTTTATTCAATTTTATCCCAGATGGCACTGTTCCAAAAATCAGTTATTTTGGTGACGCCGACTTTAGGTAAAATCTGTGTCAATCGCTGTTATAGTCAAGAACATAATATTTGATAGATAACTTCGACAGAAGTTATTGATACTAATTTCTTAACACTTTGATTTTCAGAAAATTATAATTTAACCACAGAGTACACAGAGGGACCCAGAGCTTGTACCCGTTTTCCTCCTCTGTGTACTCTGTGCCCTCTGTGGTTTATTGTTCAGCATTTGTTGGAATTTACATTTAATTAGTCAACATTGTTTGGTTTTTCACTATAATCTGTGTCTTAAATATAACAAGACACAGATTTCACTGATTTACACAGATTTGTGGTCGCATCTGCATCTAATCTATTCGCTGTATAATTGGATTTTGGTATTGTGTCTCCCAAATGCCAAGAAACCGCTGAAAGGCTATAAACCTCTATGTAGGTGGATTTGACACGATTTAAATACAATGGTTATGAATATATAAATGTGAAGCAAGGCATAAGGCAAAGGGTAGGTCTTTTTCTCGGCCCCTTGCTATTTTTAATAATCCTGTTGACCGGACCTGAAAGTATGTCCCCTGCCGCCACAGTTGTGGCAGGCGTTACCATCTGGATGGCTGTGTGGTGGATAAGCGAGGCCATCCCGATTTCGGCCACGGCATTGCTGCCTATCGTACTCTTCCCTGCGTTTGGTGCTATGGAAGTGGCTGATGTGACAGCCCAGTACGGACATCATATCGTATTCCTCATGTTAGGCGGTTTTTTCATTGCCATTGCCATGGAAAAGTGGGACCTGCATAAACGTATTGCCCTTTTTGTGGTACACACCATAGGCATCGGTCCCAGGCGCATCATTGCAGGCTTCATGGTCGCCACTGCATTTCTGTCTGCCTGGATATCAAATACATCCACTGCCATGGTTATGATGCCTATCGGGACTGCGGTCATTGCCAGCATATCTACCAGGAAATCAGATTCAAATTTCAATGTGGCATTGATGCTCTCCATAGCCTATGCCGCATCCATAGGCGGGATGGCAACACTGGTGGGGACACCGCCAAACCTGATATTCGCAGGGGTCTACCAGTCCATGTTCGGGGTGCAGGTAAACTTCTTTGAGTGGGCGTACTTTGGTTTTCCTTTGGCGGCTGTCATGCTGGTCATCACCTGGTTCTATCTGACCCATATCGGATACCGCATCCAGAAGGATGAAATTCCTGGCAGCGGTGAAGTCATTAAGGCTGAAATGGCGCGGCAGGGTAAGATTACGAGGGAGGAGACACATGTGCTTATGGTCTTTGCTCTTGTGGCGCTTTTGTGGATGTCCAGGGGGCTGTTGTGGGGTGAGTACCTGCCACAGGTTACTGATGCGAGTATTGCTATTACTGGGGCATTGCTGTTGTTTTTGATTCCTGCAAGGAAGGAGGCTTCGCTGCTCTCATGGGAGGATACAGAAAAAGTTCCCTGGGGGGTTGCTATCCTGATGGGGGGAGGGTTTGCTATTGCCAGGGGGTTTGCTGATACTGGCCTGGCCGAGTGGGTGTCCCAGAGTTTTGCGTTCCTTGTGGTTATGCCTGTGTTCCTGCTGATTCTGGCAACGGTTGCGATTACTAAGATATTCACTGAGATTACTTCGAATACGGCTACGGCTACTATACTGATGCCTATTGCCGCATCTATTGCAATAACATTAGGCATTTCTCCTTTCGGGATTATGGCTGCGGTTGCTATATCATCATCCCTGGCATTCATGATGCCGGTGGCTACGCCTCCTAATGCTATTGTGTTCGGGTCGGGGTATGTTACGATTCCACAGATGGCAAGGGCGGGTTTGTGGCTGAATTTGGTTACTGTTGTTATTGTGTCACTGTTTGCGTTTTTGGTGTTCTGAGCAGGGAAGGTTGAAGATTTTGCGGTGTGAAAATTAGTGTTGGAGATGAATTTGTAAAAAATCTATCATTCATTTCATATCTTCCAATAGTTCCGTCAGGTCCCGTCCCTTTACTCCATTATCATTCATGAAATCTTTAGCAGTCTTTGTAAATCCTGCTTTTGATATCATCACGAAATGCTCCTCACGTTTGTCATTGTACCAGTCCACAAGAATACGCTTATCCAGCAATTTCTTGACTTCATCTACCCCCAGAGGTCTGGTGTTCCATTTTACCTCGCCAAGAAGTACCCTGTAAGGCTTTTCCCCAATAGCTGCAATATCAATCTCATCGCCTCTGCGGTTCCACCACGCACCCACCTTCACCGGTGAAAAAGGCAGGTTATCAAATACAATATCTCTTGCAACTTGTTCAAAAACGGGGCCTATAAAGGATGAAAGGGACGTTTTTATTCTGTCAAAAACCATGTCATATTTGCCTGATTCAGTGAAAGACATATTCGGATTTATAAATCTGAACCAGAAATGTACCATCTGGTCTTTTATCGCATATCTTCCCATTTTCGTTCCTTTTATAATGGGCGCTCTGCGCTCGATGATCTCATAAGTGTTCACAAGGTCATGCAGGTAACGGCTCAGGCTCTTCATTTCGATGCCTGTAGTGTCAGATATCTCTTTTAGTGTGCCCTTGCCGGATGATATGGCTTCAAGCACGGAAAAATATGTCGTGTAGTTGTTCCCGAATTCGCTTATTAGTATTTGCTTTACTTCATCCTTCAAAATTGCATTCTCACTTAATATGAGCGTTTTTATTACATCTTCGTATGTGGTAAGCCCGTAGTCCTCGATCAACTGGTAATATCTGGGTACGCCTCCAAAGGTTGCATAGAGTGCGATAATTTCGTCTTCATTTGTATATCCCAGGTTGTGGCAAATCGTTCTGATATATTTATATGAAAGAGGTTTCAGGTCAATACGTGAAGTTGCCCTGCCGTAGAGCGGTTCTTTTGCGTTTATGAATATCTTTTTCATCAGTCCAATGTATGATCCTACAAAGACCAACAATATTGGAGTGTCAACATGATACATATCCCAGTATTTCTGGAATATTGAAAATATTGCAGGGTCAACATATGTGAAGTTCTGGAATTCATCGAATACAATCTTGAGATGATTTTCTTTTGAATATTCGAACAGGAATCTTACAAGATCATCCCAGTTCGAGAATTCGGGTACAAACCCGCTCAATTCTGTTTTTAATATGTCGGAATATTCCCGAAGAAGCAGTGAACTTGTTTTCTTGTCTACAAAAAAGTAGATGGAATCCATTGATTCAATTATGAGTCTGGTTTTGCCCACGCGCCGTCTCCCAAACATCACAAGCATGTGGGCATGCTTTTCACTCAGTTGTTCAAGGTTTCTGATCGCCTGTAGTTCGTTTGTTCGATTTTGAAAATCCATAATACCTAATTCTATTTTCTAGTATAATACTGTTTT
>DAOWEE010000262.1 GCA_030638625.1 Methanosarcinales archaeon | reverse complement strand
TTTCTCAACAGCTAATATCGTTCCAATAGGAAAGCATATATTGTTGTTAGGAATTATCTCATGTGTTCTTAGTTTTGTTTGTTTTGTCACAATACAATAACTAAGGACACTTATCTTTATTTAAACTGTCAAAGTTGGGATGGAACATTTGACTTGGTATTAAATTCCCTCAAATTATTAAAAAAGGCTGGCGTAAAAAGTGTTAATATTTCCCCGATATTGACTAACGTCAATGCTTATGATTTGCCGAATTTACTTGATATTATAATAAAATATAGGCTGGGTAAATTGAAGTTGAATTGTTTTGTACCTGCTGGAAGAGGACAATATAATCAGGAATTATCGCTAAGCCCAGATCATGCCACAGCGATATTTAATGATTTAATTGAAACATATCTGAAAGCTGATAAGGAATACCTTGATTTGATGGATGAAGATCTAAGAATATTTTATAGATTTGTAAAGAGAATGAACTGTGGAGCCGGAACAGGTGTACTAAGTATTGCAGCTAACGGTGACGTTTACCCTTGCCATGCTTTCCATGTTCCTGAATTTAAGGCTGGTACAATTAAAAATGATTCGCTTGAAACGATTTATCGTAACTCTTTGGTTTTTGCAAAGTTTAAAGAAACCACCGTTGATTCGATAGAGAAATGCAAAGACTGCCACCTGCGATATTTTTGTGGAGGAGGTTGCAGAGCTTCTGGCTATTACCATAAAAAATCATTGCTTTCCACAGATCCGATGTGCCACCTCTACAAGCCGATGATAGAGGAAAAGTTAAAATCAGAGTTATCAAAGAACTATAATGAGTGAAAAAAGGAACAAAATATTGTGGGAAGTTTTTTGATTGCTGGAATTCTGTTTTACCTGCCGGCATTGGCAGGGCTGTGGTGTATATGCTAATCTTCCAGGACCAGAACAGCGGGATATCCGGACAACTGCGTTTATCATCTTGGCTGCCATGTTCCGGATGCTGGCAGATCTACCCGGGTAGATGCTGCTGGCCTGCAGGTGGTCATGGGAATGATCAGGACGGCCGGGCAGCTGGTGACGCTGGCAGGGCTGCGGTGTGGGGCGGAAATTATGATATTTTATTACATCATGATCATGACGATTATTATCGATTTATTAATATAATTTCCATTTGAAATAAAGGGCGACTCACGGAATATAATCATTTATCATGTAATTATTTTGGAAAAATAATCATCAATCAAGGGCCTGTGATTATCCAGGACCTGGCTAGGCTCAAAGTAATCCAGCTGGCCAGGGGCCGGCCTTCAGAGGCAAGGTTTTTTCCTGCTGTTAGATATGGAGATTAAAACATGTTGAATTCTAAAAAATAGTTTCGTAACATAGTTTCATAAAATAAATTCGAAATGAATATTTATGATTATAAACTGGAAGATTAAGAGCGGGTTGAACATTTTTTTTCAAAAATTAACCCCCACTCCCCAACCCTCTCACGAATTTACCTTCTACGATGATTATCTTGGCTGCCATGTTTCGGATGCTGGCAGATCTGCCCGGGTAGGTGCTGCTGACCTGCAGGTGGCCGGGTTTTGGTCTGCTATTGGGTGCGATAGCAATTGTTTTTGGATTAATATCACATCGCAGAAAATTATGTATTTAAAGTAGAGATTTTGTCAAATATGGAATTGTAGTATCTGAATAATAAGTAAGTTTTATCACAAATAACATACTATAAAGTATCATACTTTAAAGTATGTGAAATTATGAAATTCGTAAACCGCGATTTTGAACTTTCATCACTCCACGAAAAATACCACTCAGACACTTCTGAATTCATTGTCATTTACGGTAGGCGCAGGGTGGGTAAAACCACGATTATAAAAGAATTTCTAACCGGCAAAAAACATTTCTACTTTTTGGCAGACATGCAAAAAGAAAACCAGTTGTTAAGCACATTTTCAGAAGTGGCTAGAATTCAGTCAGGAAAAGAATATATTAACTTCACTTCATGGGATGCATTCTTTTCATTCCTGAAGGAAGAATCTATTGATAGGACATTAGTGGTCTTTGATGAGGTTGGCTACATAAACCGGGCAAATCCTGCATTTTATTCCATTCTCCAGAGATACTGGGATGAACATTTCTGTCAGACAAAAATGATGTTAATCCTTTGCGGATCAAGTGTCAGCATGATGGAACGGGATGTTCTGGGATACGGCAGCCCTCTCTATGGCAGGCGGACCGGGCAATTGGAAGTTTATCCATTCGACTATGTCAATGTACGAAAGTTCTTCCCTGACCTGAATGAAGAAGAAGTTATAGAAACCTATGCTGTGACCGGTGGCGTGCCCGCATACATGAACCATTTTCAGGCAACAAAGGATGTTTTAGGAAATATATCAAACCAGATACTCAGACCAGATGCATTCCTGTACCGGGAGCCCAGGTTTATTTTGCTCGAAGAACTAAGGGACCCTACCACATATATGTCCATATTGAGGGCAATCGCCCAGGGAGCCGGAAAATTCAACGAGATATCACAAAAAAGTGGTGTTGCCACAAACAAGCTTTCGAAATACCTTTCAGTCCTCATGGATCTGCGGTTGGTACGGCGGGAAATCCCTATCACTGAGAAAAAGGATTATACCCGGCACAGTCTCTATAGTATCAGCGACAATCTTTTCAGTTTCTGGTTCAGGTTCGTGTATCCTTATACCTCATTAATTGAAGGAAATGACATCAGCGCATTGGAAGATATTATTTCCAGTAATTTTAATGTATTCGTATCACGTATATTTGAAGATGTAAGCAAACAGATGCTAATGAACTTCAGCAGCCAGAAAAAGGTTCCTGCTTTTAACAGATTTGGTAGATGGTGGCACAAAGGCCAGGAAATTGATATTGTAGCCATCAATGAATCAACTTGCGAGATTATGTTTGCTGAATGCAAGTGGCAAAACAAAAAGATTGGAATGCGTGAGTACAATGCGCTTTTAGAAAAATCTAATCTTGTTAATTGGAGGGGTGATGGGAGGATATGTTATTATGCCTTTTTCTCAAAGTCAGGATTTGAACCATCTTTCGAGAAGTTTGCAGAGGAAAAAGGAATATTCCTCTTTTCGCTAAAAGATTTCAGGGATTTGTAAACAACATACTTTAAAGTAGGATACTTTGAAGTATGATAAGTCAATCATCAATCCCCATTTAATACACCTTCAATAGGTCCGCGCCATCAACACCACAATATGAGTCGGCTTACCGCAGATGGGACACTTACCATCGCCTTTGCCCAGTGCCGGGTCTTCAGGTTCTCCCAGTATACCCGCACCCACAATCTCTTCCATCTCCAGCCCGCATTCCCGCTCACCACACCATGCAATCCTGGCAATGCCTGTCTGGATATAATCTTTCACTTCATCCAGGTCAGTGCATAATTTAATCCGGCTCTGAAGCGACTCTATTGCCAAATCATACAACTCCTGGCGCATTTCCTTTAAAGTCCTGTCAATCTCAATCAGCACTTCATCTTTTGGCACATTGGTCTTATCACCACTGCGCTTTGCCATGACCACAACATTATTCTTGAGGTCACGGGGACCTATCTCGATACGGATAGGCACACCTTTTAACTCCCACTTATAGTACTTGGCACCGGGCCGCGCGTCACTATCGTCAATGACTACCCGCAATCCCACCCGCTTCAATGTATCTGCCAGATCGGTGCATGCCGACAGGACATATTTGTCCTTGCCGAACAGGATAGGTATGATGACAACCTGGGTCGGTGCCACTTCCGGCGGCAGGATAAGCCCTTTATCATCGCCATGAATAGAAATCATAGCAGCAATACTGCGCTCACTGACGCCGTAGCATGTCTGGTGTGCCAGTACCTGTTCACCCTCTGGGTCTTCGTATGTAATATCAAATGTTTTGGCGAAATTATCACCAAGATGATGTGCAGTACCAACCTGCAACGTCTTGCCGTCAGGCATCAGTGCATCCACTGCCATAGTATAATCGGCGCCCGGGAACTTATCCCAGTCAGGCCTTTTGCTCACAATAGTGGGCACAGCCAGCCGTTTATAGAACTGCTGGTAGATGCGCGTAGCCTCCTTGACCTGCGCCGCAGCATCGTCCCATGTGGCGTGCACAGTATGTGCTTCCTTGAATGAAGTAATCTCCCGCAACCGTATCAGGGGGCGCGTGTGTTTGGTCTCGTACCGGAAAGTATTAACTATCTGGTAAATGAGCAACGGCATGTCAGAATGAGAGCGCACCCACAATTTATACATTGGATAAATGGCGGTCTCGCTGGTCGGGCGA
>DAOWEE010000060.1 GCA_030638625.1 Methanosarcinales archaeon | reverse complement strand
TCTGAAAACAAAGAATGCCTATACTTATACCCATACTTATGCCTAAATCCACACATCTCTGTTGTCTCTGCGCCTCTGCGGTGATTCATAAATCTGAATAATCGGCATCCCTTTACTTCCCCATCCCCTGCTCCACAGCATCCCGAATAATATACCCTGCCTCATGCAATATAGTATCCCCAAGCTCGGTATCCCTGTCCATACTGCCAGTGCAAGGATAAGCATGGTGAGCCTCTGACACCGTCTCCTTATAACCCTCAACATCAGACCACTTCAACTTCTTGGCCACGAACCATGTACATCCACAGGGAGCATCCCGCCGCACATCCACATGGGTAAAGGTCTGCCCGTCGTCGCTGAGCCGTATCTCCAGTTTGGGCCTGCCAAAACCCATCTCCACGAACTCATCAATTACAGGCTTACCCGTCTTCTCCAGTGAGCAGAATGGCTTTGGGAACTCCACTTCCACACCCATATCCTCCAGCTTCTCTTGTAACTGCTTCTGCAATCCCAGTGGTGCCCATCCCGGCTCTTCCACAGGCACAATCACCGCCTTCGCCCCTGTGGAACCAACCACCATTGGCAAACCTGTCAGCAGGTCAGGGTGAATACCCATAGCAAGTATAAGGTCGCATTCCCCCATTTCAGGCAGGAACTCCCCCGGCTCCTCGATAAATTCAGGCAATCCGGTAGGCAGTTCATGTATCTCAAACACCATATCCCCATAAGACACCCTACCGGCCCTGCATTTATCGCACAGGTCACCGCAGGATATGCAAAAACTGCTTGGGTTCACCAGGTTGTTTACCACTTTGGCGCCGAACTCACCCGTATACAGAATACTGATTCGCATCTCAGACCTCTGCCTTGATTATCGCAATATATTCAGGGTCAATTATCCAGTTGGCCCACACCTTCTCTTCGATAACCACATTATCCCGGTACGGTATGTTTATCCACATGGCCTCCCGTTCATCAAATAACAGATGGATGGCTATAAACCTGTTGCCATGAACCTCCTTAAGGAAATCTTCCTTCGACTCAGCCGTGGGTGTGGCCATTGGGAAGTTCTTGCACCTGGCTTCAAAATTGGGCCGCTGTATCTTTATGCGCTTTTTAAGGGCACCATCCATGTCCACAATAGGGGGGCCCATAATCTGTACTCTCACAGGGATATTTTGGGGGGTACTGCTGAAAAGGCGGTTGAATGTGGTGTCATCAATGGGGCCCGTAATCTTACCGTAAATGCTTTTCTTCGCCCTCTCACCCATTTCCTGAATCTTCCTGACAACATTATCCAGCCCCCGGACAGTCCATAACTCCTGCCTGAGCATCTCCTGGTTCTCATCATAAACAGGTTCAAGCAACTCGCTGACAAGACTTACCGACTCATTTACACTTGAAACAAGTACATTTCCGGCAGATTCAGCCGCTGTTTTAGGATGCTTTGCCCTGTACTTCTTGGGACGGTCAGTGGTGGAATCGATCCAGCCTTTGTTCTTCAAACCTTCCAGTGTCCTGTACACGATGGCGTGCTGTACCTGGATGACTTTGCTGACATCTTCGGCAGTCATTACACCCCTGACCACCAGTGCATGGTAAGCCTGGGCCTCTTTATGGGTGAGGTCAAGAGCCAGAAATGCACTTAATAATTGTTTGTCCATTAAAGTATCATTATCATTTATCATTGTTATGTTGATAATATCTGGCAAACTATATATCCGTTTTCGTCAATACTACAATAATCATATTGCTCACCAATATGATTATATAGCGGAATCTACAAAATTCATATTACAAACTTGGTGGAGGTTATTAAGAATGGCTGTAATGGGAGAAGGCGAAAAGTATCGATGCAATATTTGCGGGAACGAAGTAACTGTGACCAAAGTCGGTGGCGGGACACTGGTATGCTGTGGAGAGGATATGGAACTCATGGAATAATCCATGTTACCTGAAATTGGAGATATGAAAATGAGTGAACACAAGAAGATCATTAAAGATATTGAAGATAAGTTGGGCTTTGAACCTCAAATACTGCACACGTTGGGTGAGCTTGACCCGGATTTTCTTAAGACATACCGTAAATGCGACAAAAAGATGCTCTCTGACGGGGCATTGCCCGCCAAGATGAAAGTGCTTATGGCACTGGCAGTGGTGGCATCCCAGCGTTGCGAATCCTGTACTGTCGCACAGATGAGAAGTGCATTGAACCAGGGTGCAACTAAAGAAGAGATTATGGAAACCATGGAAGTGGTTTTCCTGACATCCGGTGCACCAGGCGTTGCTTCATGCAGGGAAGCATTGAAATTAGTGAAATAATTAAGTGGAGTGGGTAAGATTATGGAAGAGAAGAACTTTTTTGCTGGAATGAACCATCCAGCCAATGCGGCAGACCTTACTGACGCAGAAAAGAAACATATCCCAGTGATAAGCTCGCCGGGTAGTGTAAAATCAGGTGAACCATTTGAGGTAAGTGTTACAGTGGGCAGCATCCCGCATGTAATGGAACCGGCTCACCACATACAGTGGGTTGAACTTTATGCAGGCGAGAATTTCCTGGCCCGGGTTGCATTTACCCCTGGTTTTACAAAAGCCAGTGCCACTTTGACTATTACGTTAGAAGTGGCGGGAAGTGTAACATTGAGGGCTGTGGAGCGGTGTAATATCCACGGATTATGGGAGAATACCGCTGATATCACGGTAGGCTGAGATTTTGAATTAATTTATTGCAATCAGAATCAACAGTCTTCATGCATTAAGTGGGAATGGGAGGTAGTTTAATGACATCAATGAGATTTGTGACAGTTGCGATATCTTTGATACTGGCAATGTCAACAGTGGTTTTGGCTCAAACCGCACCAGGAGACCTTAGTTCAGACCAGTTCGAGGATCCCTTGAGCAGGTGTCAGGTATGCCATGCCGAAATTTACAAACAGTGGGAAGGTTCCATGCATTCACAGGCAGAGCTTGACCCATACTACCTGGCTATGTCCAAAATGGCAAGTGAAGAGACCGACGGGCTTACTGATACATACTGTGCACGATGTCACACACCTATCGGGGTTGTGTCAGGGGAAGTCCCGCCAGTTGACGGTTCAGGTCTCAGTGATATCGCAAAAAAGGGCGTGCAGTGCGATTTTTGTCACACGGTAACTGAAATTGACGGCACTGCAAATGCAAAATTTACCTTAACACCGGATGGTACGAAACTGGGCCCGTTTGCTGATTCAAGCTCACCGGCACATGGTACCGAGTACTCTGAACTGCACACAAAGGCCGAATTCTGCGGCATGTGCCATGATGTAAATCATCCGGTAAACGGACTGCCCCTTGAAGCTACATATACCGAATGGAAGAACGGCCCCTACTCTTCTCAGGGTATCCAGTGCCAGGACTGTCACATGACACCAGGCATTACAGAGTATCAGGCAAACCCGGGCAAGGCATCAGGGATAGGCGGGGACCGGGAGCATATCTGGACACATTTCGGTGTGGGCGGGAATGTATTCATGACCGAATACCTGGGCTCCAAGACTCATGCAGATATGGCAATCGACCGATTGCAAAGAGCGGCACAGGTCAAGGTAGTACCTGGCGGCTCAGTAGTGCCGGGCGAGTCTTATGAGTTCGAGGTTACCATAAAGAACATCGGAGCCGGGCATTATCTGCCAACCGGCCTGACCGAGTCAAGGCAGATGTGGCTGGATATTACTGTGACCGATGGGGCAGGGACTGAAAATTACCACTCAGGTGCCCTGGACGGACACGGAAACATCGACCCTGAAGCAATTGTATACCATACTGTACTGGCCGATGCTGCAGGCAATCCGACAGAAAAGGCATGGGAAGCTGAAAGCATCTTATCAGACCACAGGATACCTCCCAAAGGTGAAGATACCGAAACTCATGATTTTACTGTGCCTGAAGGTGTGACCTTGCCGGTTTCTATCACTGCGGTATTAAAATACCGCTCTGCTCCACAGGAATTAATTGACCATTTATTGGGAGAGGAGTTTGAAGTACCAGTGGTTGAGATGACACAGGATTCTGAAACCATTGGAGACAAAGATAAAAGCATTCCCGGATTCCAGATAACGTTGCCGGTGATACTCGGGTTAATGTTATTGATATTCGG
>DAOWEE010000169.1 GCA_030638625.1 Methanosarcinales archaeon | reverse complement strand
TACCGTAAGGACATAATTACCGGTTGTACTGTCCTTTAGGTAAATACCCCCCCTTTCCATTTCTGTTAAAACCACGGCTTTTTCAAGTAATTCAGTGAAAATGAGTTGGAAATCACCGCTTTGATTAACAATTGAACACATCTCATTAAAAATGTCCAGTGTTCTAAAAACATCGTCCTCATCGTTCGATGGTATGTGATATTTACCCTTACCCACCATTGTAGGATTAATGCAGTTGGGTAAACCAATCGAGGACATATGGCACAAGTTAAAACTCAAAGGTATATATGTTTTTCAAATGAAAAATATTATTCACTTGCATCAATTCTGTGTGGTTTGCCTGAAAAAAGTAATAATATGCGGGGGACGTGATTCGAACACGCGAACTCCTACGAGACAAGGCCCTCAACCTTGCGCCTTTGACCTGGCTGGGCAACCCCCGCATTAGGGTTTGTTTGTTTGTTTATTTTTAATAGGCAGTCAATGAATAGGGATTCTGAATATCACTAATCAGATTTAAGCCTTTACGTTGACCCCATCAATTTAATCAGCAGAGCTTTCTGTGCATGCAGCCTGTTCTCAGCCTCGTCCAGTATGGCAGAATGGGGGCCGGTCAGCACCTCATTGGTAATCTCCTCGCCCCTGTGTGCGGGCAGGCAGTGCAGCACCATAACATCATCCTTTGCCACATCCAGTAGCGCATCATTTATCTGGTACGGCCCCAGGTCGTGCAGCCTCTGCTCCTTTTCACCTTCATCACCCATGGAAATCCACACATCAGTGTAAAGAATATCGGCATTCCCGGCAGCATCCTTTGGGTCTGAAACAATCTCAACCGAACCGCCCATTTCCCGAGCCTGCTCAACAATATCTTTGTCAGGTTCATAACCTTCTGGACAGGCCACACTCATCTGCATCCCGGTAATAACCGCTGCCAGTATGGCAGAATTACAAACATTATTCCCGTCCCCGATCCAGGCGAACTTCAACCCTTCAAGTCGTCCCTTATATTCCCTGATGGTCATGAGGTCAGCTAGCAGCTGGCACGGATGTTCCAGGTCTGACAGGGCATTGATGACAGGCACATTCGCATATTCGCCCAATTCTTCCAATGTGCTGTGACTATTCACCCTCGCCATTATGCCGTGAACGTACCTTGACATCACCTGGGCAGTATCACCGACAGTCTCTCCCCTTCCAAGCTGAAGGTCACGGTAGTTAAGGTACAGTGGATGCCCGCCCAGTTCATTCATGGCCACCTCAAAGGAAATGCGTGTCCTTGTAGAAGATTTCTCAAATATCATGGCCAGGCTCTTGTTCTTGAGCATCTCCACTACCATACCACTGGCCCGTTTAGCCTTCAGCTCGTCTGCCATATCCAGCAGTTCAATAATCTCATCAAGAGAGAGGTCACTTATGGACAATAAATTTGACAAAAATATCACCTTTTGTTTAATGAATCACAGTGTCAACTGATATATTTATTCTTATCCCCTCAAGCTCTTCATGTGGTCAACACGCTTCTGTATCAATGCCTGAGTACCGATATCGTGCCTGCATTCCAGCGGGCCTTCCAGATTATTGAGGGCCTGCTCTGCAATCTGCTCGGCTTGCGTTATGGTATCGGCAATGCCCACAACAGCAGCAGCCCTTGACCCGGTAGTATACACCACCCCATCCTTTTCATAGACACTGGAATAGAACAACAATGCATCCCCGGTATCGCCTGCATGTATGGGTGCATCCTTGGTGGGATTCCCAGGATAACCCGCAGGCACCGCATATTTGCATACACTGGCCTTAGCGGCAAAGCGCACATCAACGCTGTCAAGGGTGCCATTGGTCACAGCCTGCGCAATATCAATAAAATCAGTTTCAAGTAGTGGCAGTACATTCATAGCCTCAGGGTCTCCGAAACGGGCATTGAATTCAATCACCCTGATGCCATTGGCAGTCAGTATGAACTGACCGTACAGTATACCGCGGTACTCTTCCCCGGTCTCCTCCCTGACCCTGGC
>DAOWEE010000232.1 GCA_030638625.1 Methanosarcinales archaeon | reverse complement strand
TCGCTGTGCAGCATGGGACAGTTGATGGATGCAGGGGTGTCGGCACTGAAAGTGGTTGGTCGGTGCATGAATCCTGAGATGATACGGACCATCATCCAGACCTACCGGAGCGGCATTGATATGGTCCGGGACGGGGCGACGCCTGCCGGGGTCAAGGACTGGGTACTGGAGGAGATACCTTTCTGGATGATGATGTGCGACCAGCACAGGTGCAAGTACCTGAAAACTCCCATTAATGATTCTTATGTATAGAGTTATGATACGAGGTTTGATGCGTGATTGAGATACGTACCAGTGATTCGGCAAAGTTTGAACGGGTGATGGAGCTGTGCGGGGAGATGGGAGCCGGCATGGGTATTGGCAGCGAGTGCTGTGTGCACAGGTTGCCGTCTGTTGAGCAGGTGGAGGCTGTCGCCGGGCATATTGACGGACTGACTGTGGTGACGCCTATCACGCCGCAAAATCACTATGACCGGGTGCTTGAATTTATCAGGGGTCTGCCTGCGGGCATCAGGCTTGTAGTTAATGATGTGGGTGTGCTGTATGCCCTGCACAGGGACGGCGGGCTGGACGGCTTTAAAGCGGTCGCAGCCGGTCGGGGTATTGTGCATACTTCGGAGGCATGTCCCTGGGTGGACCATCTGGTGCGGGATGAGTCAGATGAGGTAAAGGCTGCGTTTTTGCAGACAAATCTTAATTACAGCAGGACACTGGAATTCATGAAGAGTATGGGGATATCTGCTATGGAGACTGACCTGGAATCCAGGACTATCAGGGCTGCACTTACGACCGGGCTGCCGGTGGCCGGCCATGCTGAATACATTGCAGTGTCATATACCCGGTCCTGTCATACTGCCCGTTATTATGGTGAAGTGCCGCCCGGTTGCGTCCAACGGTGCAATGTCCCCATGGAGCTTGAACTGGTGGATATGTTCGACCTGTCGGGCACGCCGCCGGGGTTTGCACAGCCCAGCCCTGAGATGTTTAAGGTTTATCCTACACTGCATTTGCTTGGGAATACTGTTTATTTTAAGAGCGATTGCAGGGAAACTGGGGGGCTGGAGCGGGTGGTATTCAATGCTGAGATGTATGACATGGATATGTTGAAAGAGAAGATTTTCGTATTTCTCCAACATTGAGTCGATAAATATTAGACGGGATTTACAAGATTTACAAGATTTACAGGATGCTGCAAGTTACTTTCATATCCTGTTAATCCTGTAAATCCAGTCCATTCATTCAAGCAATGCGATTGAATACTTAACAATGGCACTGTTCCAAAAATCAGTTATTTTGTTGACACCGACTTTAGGTAAAATCTGTGTCAATCGCTGTTAATCTGTGTCTGGAAATATAAAAAGACACAGATTTCACTGATTTACACAGATTTGTAGTCGCATTTACATTTGGACTATTCACTGTATAACTGGATTTTGGTGTTGTGTCAGTGATGTAACCAGCACTATGTTAAAGAGAAGCACATTTTCTCGTTCAAGTCAACATAGTATGGTTTGAAAATCTTTTTAAGTAGCAAAATTAAAGGTAATATCATGTCTGTTATTTCAGTAAATCTGTCCAAAGATATCGAAAAAAAAATAGACATGCTTGCTTCTGAACTTCATTTAGATAAAACTGCTGTTGTAAATGACTTAATAGACATTGGAGCCAGGCAAAAACTCATTGATTATGCCCTTGATAAATATTCAAGGAAAAAAGTATCACCGGGCAAGGCAGCAGAGATTGCAGGAATTTCAATCAGGGAAATGCTGGATATTTTAGATGAAAAGGAAATACCACTTCATATTTCAAAAAAGAGTATCTTGAGTGACTTCGAGGCTTCAGCGAAATGATATCTAATGGGTTCTGGATGGGGCACAAGCAGTATTTGATAGTTCTTGAACTGATTGATAAAATTTAGATTCAATAGGTCTCCCTTACACCGAGTATGTATTTTACCGGGCGTAAAGGGTGCCACATTCCATTTATTTTGTTATTTCTTTGCCAGTTCTTCGACTACATCCAAGGGTAGTGCTTTGGCAAGGTTCAGTTTTGTCACGCAGCGTGTTGGAATGTCTCTTTTCTTTGCTTCTTCCCGCAGTGCTTTTGCATCAATCTTCTTTACCATTTCTTCAATTTCCATGTAACTAACACCTCCATTCTAATACAGATTCATTAACTTCAATATCTAATCAATGTTACCATGTCCCAGGTCAGCCTTTGTAAACCCAAACTCCCCAGTAATCCCCACATCATCCGGCAGTCCCCCGAAACCAACCCCCAACAACAACTCACCCAGCCCTGCGTCCATCACCTTCTCGATGCCGATAATGGAAGTAGTCGGCCTGGGGTTCACATCTATAACCCAGGGCTCATCCCCCAGCACAATATCCACACCCACATACCCCCTGCACCCCAGCGCCCGTGCAGTGCGTATGGCAGTTTCAAATACATCATGATTCCTGCCGCAGTCAATACCTACAGTGCCGCCATCGTACATTATATCACTCCCTATCGTGACATTCTGCTCGTTTATAGTGAGGGGCAGGGCAGTATCCCCCATTACCATACTGGCGCTCAGATGCTGCCCCTCAATATATCTGGTTGCCACAAAACCATCCGGTATCATGGTGGCGCAGGAATATCTGGTAAGGGTGGCATCTTCTGAG
>DAOWEE010000164.1 GCA_030638625.1 Methanosarcinales archaeon | reverse complement strand
TATCAGAGGCAAAGTCTCATCAATATCGGACAGGCTCCTGGCAATCGTCTGCAAAGCATCGTCTGAAGTCTTATCAGTCACCACACACTTGGCAAAGGTCACAGCCCCTGCCTCGTAGAATATCCCCACAGTCTCCAGTTCGGCCTTCAATAGCGAAGGGTAATCCCCAGTTGCATTGTGCTCAGGCAGCTTGACATCACAAGCAGCCACGTCCACCACATACTGCACCTTACGTGCCTCATCAGGTAGGCAGCTGTTGGTCTCAAGGTACAGTGGATAATCCACCAGCCTTGACAATTCATCAATAAACTCAGCATGCTCCAGCGGCTCGCCCCCGGTCAGGGACAGGTGACGGGTCGCTGGTGACCAGACCTCATGTATGATTCCTACAAGGGTCTCCATATCCATTGGATTGGGAACGTCCCTGAACTCACCGGTGCCAGGAATCGATTCTACCTTGCAGACCGGGGTTGTGGACTGCCTGGACTGAGGGGTGTCACAGTAGCCGCATTTCAGGGGACAGCCCTGGAACCTGACAAACACCTGGCGCATACCAGTAAAGATACCCTCGCCCTGGATGGAATTGAAAATCTCGCCGAGAAATACAGGTTCTGTCATCCGAATAAAAAGAAAAAAATGCGGGAATTATATCCCGCTGATACCATATGATTCCAGTATAACCTCTGCATTCAGGTGACCGGCGTGATAGGTCTTACCTGTATCAAGGTCATTTACTGTCATTTCAGCAGGTGCAAAAATGTTAGCATCTATCTTGTAGAAATCATATTCTGCATCCTTAAATGTCTTAAAGAACGGTTTGCCGTAATCAGAAGACGTTGAAGATGGAACCTGTTTGAACAATTCTTCCTCGAATCCTCTTGTTGTCAGCACAATGGAACCATAATATATTACACTGTCATTGGTGCAGCCCATAGCTTTCAGGTCATCCTTGACCACAGGCGCAATAGGTGCAGTACCGGTGCCGCTCACAATCTGGGTAGTATCAAAGCCCAGTTCATTGAGCTTGAATATTCCAGTCTCCACCACCCTGCCTGAAACCTGCACCGAACCAACGATACTGGCAGTAGGCGCCACAAGAGCGATTGTGTTCTCCACTGGCACATTGCACTCGTCTGCAATGAATTGCATAACCTTTTCATCAGGAATGGTATTGGATTCCAGGGCTATCACAGTATGGTCATAATCGTCCTCATACTTTATCCTCTCATAAGTGTGCTTGGGTTTGAGTGAAAGTGCCCTTGCCGGGCCTGATCCCATTGCAAAATACTTATCAACACTTATCTGCCAGCCTGCCTTTTGTGCGCCCAGGCATGATATGGCCGGGTGGTCAGTGGTAACATCAATAAACGCTAACGGTATGTCGCCCACCTTATGCACGCTTATGTCTGTAGTGCAAAAACCTCCCATACAGATATCTGTAAACATCAGTCCTGCATCATAACTGCCGCTTACATTCACACCGCAGTCGATGACATGTGCATCGTTCTTTAGCTCAATGGTCTTGACCTTAAGCTCCTCGGCCCAATCCATCATCTCTTCAGCAATCTCAATTCCCTTTTCATTAACGCTTAACATCCATTCACCTACCATAGTAAACTAGTTTATTTGCGTGTGCAACCTTAGGATATAAGCGTTTTGAAATGTATTCAAGTAAGAGATAAAAAAATCAAACATCTATTCTAAAAAACAAGGTATCTCCATCCTCTCTTACCACTGAAAATCCGGATTTCAGATACATACTGACGGCCCTGCCAAGTGACCTGTCAGTCTTTAAGGTAACCACCGAATAATGGGACCGGGCCATTGACAGAGCATGCAGGAATAATTGCTTCCCATACCCCCTGCCTCTGAACTCTTGCTTTACATATATGCGGCGAATTTCGCATTTTCCAGCATCCACCCTCCGTACAGCAGCAGTGCCTATGACCTCACGATCCAAAATCCCGATAAAGAACATACCGCCATCATCAATGTAATAACCCGCGATGTCATCCAGGTCAGAGTCCTTTTCAGGGTCAAAATCAAATCCCTGTTCAGCAAGCACCCCAAGCACCATTTCCTTTATTTCATATGCAAGTTGGGGCGAAAATCTCTCAATCCTCATGGTACATTTCATGGTACGTATTTATCAGGCTGGTCTAGATAGTCCAGCACGATGGTAGTCAACATCTCAGTCCCCCTGACCAGAATATCCTCATCTATATCGAACCTGTTGGAATGGTTGCCTTCAATGATGCCTTTTTCCACATTCCTTGTCCCCAGCCCCATATACACACCCGGTATCTCATCCAGATAGTGGGCGAAATCCTCTGCCCCAAAGAACGGTTCGATATCTTCACTTACTACAGGAAAATGCTTTTTGAGCACAGCAACGGCCTGTCTTGAAAATACCGGGTCGTTAACAAGCACCGGATACCCGTGCAAAATTTCCAGTTCATACACAGGCAGCCCGGAAAATGTCTCTCCCTCATATTCCTCCATTATACCATTCAATGTGTGCCTGATAGTATCCTCGATAATGGCGGTGTCTTTATTGTCAAATGTACGGAAACTGCCCATTATTTCCACTTCATCCGGCGTCCGATTAAACTGTGACCCCCCCGCGACTTTCCCGAACCCCATAATGAACCTGTCTTCTGGCACTCTTTTTTCAATATCAGCCTGTATTTGACCGATGAACCGGGATGCCATGGAGATAGGGTCTATGCACAGGTGCGGACTTAAATGATGCCCGCCCTTGCCCGTTAACTTGATGGTCATGATATTGGAAGTAGCCATGAACGGCCCTGCCCTGAATTTTATCTCACCTGAATCGATGTTACTGAAAACATGCAGCCCTACTATGGCATCCACTCCTTCCAGCCCGCCTTCTTTTATGACTTCTATCGCACCACCGGGCGGCTGCTCTTCACCGGGCTGGAATATCAACCTGACAGAACCCCTGAAGTTTTCACGCTGCTGAATAAGCAGCCGTGCCGCGCCAAGTACCATGGCCATATGGGCATCGTGCCCGCATGCATGCATAAAACCAGGGTGCTTTGAGATATACTCCCTGTTCATTGACGTGACCTCCTCAGTAACCTCAAGCCCGTCCATATCAGCACGAAGGGCAATGGTACTGCCCGGGCTGTTTCCTTCAATGTTGACTGCAACCCCGGTGTTTGCAATTGGTCTTCCTTTAAGCCCCAGCTCTTTCAATATCTCCAGGATCTTTTCCTGTGTCTTGAACTCTGCAAAACTCAACTCAGGTATCCTGTGAAATTCGCGCCGTTTGGTTATTATCCAGTTCCTGAAGTGCTCATTTATATTATGCATGTACATCTCCCGTCAATGCGTTCCATGGATATGTGGTTTATTTAATGTACTATTGGTTAAATCAATTGTTCATAATGAGCACAAGGCATAATTATTTAATATATGCGCAAATTATATGAATCAGTATATTCAAATCTGTTAATTTGAATTATGAGTTGTTGAGGAAAAATACACAATGATGGATATTGTAAAAACTTTTATTGAATTGTATAATGTGGGAGCAGCATTTATCCTCATATTCATGATTGGACAAATTCTCATTATGCTGAGAAACGTAGATAAAACTGTACTAAAAGCCAGGATTTTTTTAAAAGAGGAGATTCTTGAAAAAACATGGATGTACATAGCCATTGCAGGAGCATCCTTTGCCCTACATTCAGTGACAAATTTTATTGAAAACCTGATGCACATAAACACATATTACCTGAATGAAATTACCCAGATTATTTTCTTTATTGCATTCATACTGGCTGTTTACCAGTGGTATGTCTTCCTGGGCAGCCTTGAAAAAAGAGAATGAAATATCTTTGAAACAATGGAAATGACCAGATATGCTTTCTAAAATCTCAACGCGGCTTTTTGAGAATTTTGAGGCTAAAGATGCCGCGAGGGAGCATGCATTAAAACTTTCACGCAACATTGTCCGTCTCAGCGGAAGAGCCATCAAGTCCATCCACAGAAAACAGTTCGACCAGGCTAAAGAGATTATTGCTGAAGTTGCGGTATTAAATGCTGAAATAAAATCCATGCTTTCAGACCATCCTGACATATACTACGCTGGGTTTGTAGAGCATGCACAACAGGAATATGCCGAAGCCAGCTTACTCTACCAAATCATAACAAAAAACGAGATTCTTGACACCACTGAACTGGACGTTGAAGATTCGGCATACCTGATGGGACTGGGAGATGTGGTTGGTGAACTTAGGCGGGTAATCCTTGACCTTATCAGGCTTGAAAAACCTGCACAAGGCGAAAAATACCTGGAAATGATGGATGACATATATACCACTATATTATTATTCGATTTCCCTGACGCGATGCTTAAAGGATTGAGGCACAAAGGTGATGTGGCCCGCAGTCTTGTGGAGCGCACGCGTGGTGAACTGACCAATGCAATGGGACAGGCAAAACTCAAGGAACGTATGTCTGAACTTGAAAATAAACTGGAATAGAAATGTTGCAGGATAGAGGTTGGAATATAGAGGTTGGAATTATGAATATTTCAAAAAGTATCTTGTTCATGTTAATGCTAACACTATTTATTGCAACCGGCTATGGTGAAGACTCGCAATTAGCAAATAATACAGATACAGTATCCTCTGTTACAGTCGATGAAGTACGGCCGGATGACAACATTACGGTAGAAAAAGTTGAAATAATTCCACAGTTTACTCTTGTTGAAGATACATTGAGTGTTGAGGATGCATTGAGGGTTGAGGATGCTGTTTCCCCTGAAGTAATAGAAACATCGCAGGAACAGTCTGCAACATTATCTGCAATGGCAGACAGATTTGAAGCAGATTTTACTGATCGGGATATGCAGCGGGTTACCGTAGTCCTGAAGAGCACTACTGAGGCTGCGGACTATGCCAAAAGTGCGGAAAATGTAAAAATCACTGTCCAGAAGTTAAAGCAAAAACCTGATTATGTGCCCCTGCCAAATGACCGGGTAAAAAGCAGGATATACGGCTATCACAACATGTATGTCAGCGGTCTGGACCGCACAATGATTAAGGATGCAAGTGTAAAATTCAAGGTTGAGCGGCAGTGGGTCAAGGAGAACCGGCTTAACAGGGATTCAATCAGGCTTATGAGGTACCATGGAGGGGAGTGGCTTGAACTTAAAACCAGGGTGCTGAGAGTAGATGATAGCTACGTGTACTGTGAAGCCTCAGCGTCTGGATTTTCCATATTTGCAATAGTAGCAGATACATTAGGGGAAGAAGGAATTACTGGTACCGCCACCCCGGATACAACTCCAACAAAAACGACTCCACCTACTAATACACAAACCGAAGGGGCTGTGCGTCCCCCCTCACAACCGGGTTTCGGCGCTGTACAGTTCCTGACAGGACTTGCTGTTATCAGTTACCTGATGCGCAAAAGACTTTAGTGTAATTTATATACCAACATTGCAGTATATAATCACGTTTTAACAGGACGGCTGACATGAAATTCAACCCGGAAGATATTAAAAAGGCGGCAAAAGAGGATTTTGATGCTGCCTGGAACCAAGGAAAAGAGTACATAACACAACCCACAATCCCGGACCAGTATCCCAGGTTCAAGCTGGGTTATGGCAAACCCCATCCCATTTACGATACTATACAGAAACTGAGGGAAGCTTATCTCCATCTGGGATTCACGGAAGCGTCCAACCCGCTGATAGTGGATGATAGGGAGATACACAAGCAGTTCGGGTATGAGGCACTGGCTGTGCTGGACCGCTGTTTCTACCTTGCAGGCTTACCCAGGCCCAATGTTGGCATTTCTGATGAGAGAATAGCCCAGGTC
>DAOWEE010000142.1 GCA_030638625.1 Methanosarcinales archaeon | reverse complement strand
GAAAGCTGAGATAGGCCGGCCCGGTCCATTGGACTATTTTACAGCAGATTCATCTCTTTTCACATCTACAAATCTTTATTAGGTTTCAGTTACATTAATAAATTAGAACAATATGGGGGTATTAGTTCTGAAATATCGATGCACAGTATGCAATTATATCTATGACGAGGAGAAAGAGGGAACCCTTTTTGCTGACCTGCCCCGTGACTGGGTATGTCCTTCCTGCGGAGCGCCGTTATCAGCCTTTGAACCCATTGGGGCGGGGACAGCTGAAGAAACAGGAATCAAAACAACAGTGGCTGACAAGATCGTGGAGCAACTATCAGCAGCAGGCGTTAAGTATATCTTCGGTATTCCGGGCGAATCCAACCTTCCCTTAATGGAAGCCATACGAAAAAGCACTGATGTGGATTTTATGCTTACACGCCACGAAGAGACCGCTGCTTTTATGGCATCTGCGCATGCCAAGATCACTGGACACATAGGTGTATGTCTCAGCATTGCCGGGCCGGGTACAACTAACCTCATCACAGGACTTGTGGATGCCACATCTGATGGCGCACCAGTGCTTGCCCTTACAGGACAGGTTGCCCAGCCCTATCTGGGCAGTGAGTACCTCCAGGAGATTGACGAGATAGAGATATTCGCACCATTTACTGTATTCAACGAGACCATTGCCTCGCCTGGACAGGCTGTCAGGCTAACCACCCTTGCCATTAAACACGCCTATGCGAAACGTGCCACGGCCCATCTCAGCCTGCCAACAGACGTTCTCGGCATGCCGCTGGATGATTCCATCTGGCAGCCTGAGAAGCATGTGTTCAGTCCTAAGACCATTCCTCTGGAGCAGGATATGGTAAGAGCTGTAGAGGCCATCAATAATAGCATACACCCCATTGTCTTTGCAGGCTGGGGGATTCGGGAGGGAGGCAGTGAAGTGATTGCCCTGGCAGAAAAGATACAGGCTTTTATCCTCACCACCTCACGGGCCAAAGGCGAAATACCTGAAGACCATCCTCTTGCCATGGGCGTACTGGGTTCAATAGGTACACCGTATGCAGCACAGGCTGCCAGGGAAGGTGACCTGTTTATTGTACTGGGTTCGGGTTTCAGGCAGCGCAACCTGGTACCTGACACTCCTATTATCCAGGTGGATATCAATGCCGCCAGGGTGGGGCGGAGCTTCCCTGTAGATGTGGGATTAGTTGGTGATGCCATACTTACTGTCAATGAACTGACAAAGAGGGTCACACCAAAACTGCAAGACCCGGGATATTTTGAGACAATAGATGATATCAGGTCCGATTTCCAGGAAATGATACTGGATGAGTCCAAAGATATGAGCATTCCCATCAACCCAGGTTTTTTGGTGCAGTCAGTGAAGTTGCATGCGGACCGGGATGCATATATCTGCATAGATGTAGGCGACCACACATACTGGTTCTATAAAAAATACCAGTGCACGGGCGAGAAGACCTTAATGTCATCTAATATGGCAAGTATGGGATTCGGATTACCAGCCGCCCTTGCCGCTTGTCTGGAATATCCCGGGCGTCAGGTGATATGTATTACAGGAGATGGAGGATTTGCCATGGTGATGGCAGACTTTACTACTGCGGTACGAAACAACCTGCCAGTCAAAGTGATTTTGTTCAATGACGGCAAACTAAAGAACATCAAGAAAGAACAGGAAATGTATGATTATCCTGAATATGGTATCCAGTTCAAGAATCCGGACTTTGCGGCATTTGCAGTATCCTGTGGCGGTGAAGGATATCGGGTAGAAAATCCAGAAGAATTGGATGAGGCACTTGAAAAAGCCTTCAATTCTGATAAACCAACTGTGGTCGATGTACTGGTGGACCCTGCGCGCATGGCACCCATAGTGTTGAGACCGCCATAAAGTAATTCATTAATTTAAATCTCAGGCAGTAGAAAGCTTTATGTCAAAACCAGCCGATTTCTGGCTATATGATTCAATTCACCAAGCTACATGGGAACGGTAACGACTTCATTCTTATTGACGAATACAGCGGCACAGTAGTAGCCGATGATAAAAAAGCTGATTTTGCAGAAAAATACTGTGACCGGCGCTTCGGCATAGGGGGAGACGGGGTACTATTCATTTCAAAATCAGGTTCTGCCGATGTGAATATGAGATTATTCCAGCCTGACCGTTCAGAAGCAGAGATGTGCGGCAACGGCATCAGGTGTCTTGTTAAGTACGCCCTGGGGGCCGGGCATCTAACACCTGGCACTGCAACAGTCGAGACCATGGCCGGCATAATGCCAGTAGATGTAAAAGTTCAGGGGAATGAGGTGATGGTGAAAGTGAATATGGGAAAACCACTGTTTGACAGGAAGGACATACCCATCGATGGTAATGGCAAGTTCATCAACGAGATGCTTGAAGGTATGCAGGTGTCGGTTATCAACACTGGTGTCCCACATGCAGTGATATTTGTGGACGACCTGAAAGGCGTTGATATCGATGTAGTGGCACCCCCGATACGATATCATAACATCTTCCCAAAAGGCACAAACGTGAATTTTGTTAGTGTTGCCGATGAAGGGCACATTAACCTTCGCACCTATGAGAGGGGTGTGGAAGGCGAAACTCTGAGCTGCGGCACAGGTTCAGTAGCGGCAGTAGTGATAGCTCACCATTTGGGTTTGACAGGCAGCGAGGTAGAGGTCAACACCCTGGGGGGCATACTCAATATCACACTGGAAGGGGGTTATGCCTTCATGGAGGGCACGGCTACAACCGTGTTTAATGGAAATCTTTTATGATTATCGGAATTGATGATACCGATTCTGTTGATGGGATGTGTACCACATATCTTACAGCAGTGCTTATCGACCAGATAAAGGAATTTGGCACAATCAAAGGAATGCCCCATCTTATTCGACTGAATCCCAATATCAAGTACAAGACCAGGGGAAATGCAGCACTGTCCCTGGAGATTGATGCCAACCCTGGCTCAGAACAACATATTATGG
>DAOWEE010000090.1 GCA_030638625.1 Methanosarcinales archaeon | reverse complement strand
GAAATAAGTTTCCTTTATGGTACACCTTTATCCACGAAGGCATACCAGTATGTGTAAATTCATTTTTAACAATCTATATAAACATTGGATACATCACCAATATTAATATGGAAGACAAGCAAAAAACGCCAATGAAAGGGAGATATAAACGCTTGAAAGAGAAATGCCTGACGTGCCTGATATGTTATCCAGAATTAAAGGGAATGGTGAAGAATAATGAGTAAAGTGATTCTAATGGACTTTGCGGCTGACTGGTGCGGACCTTGCAAGATGCAGGACCCGATTCTTGAAGAACTGGAAGAAAAGTTCAAGGGACAGGTTGAGTTCAAGAAGATTGATGTGGATTCCAATATGGATATGTCAAGCAAATACAAGATTAGCGCTGTGCCCACCCTGATACTAGAAAAAGATGGAGAGGTATTCAAAAAATATATCGGTGTTACCAGAGCGGCCGTGCTTGAGGTCGACCTGAAAGCAGCTCTGGAATAATTTTTTTTTTAATCACCAACGAGTCGGTCTGATGGATAATTCAACAATGCATGACTTCGGCATTGATGTGTCCAGGTTGACCACAACCCGCAAAACACATCGTCCCCATGTGGCACTTTGTTTTGATGACCACGTTTTTGCTGTAGATACCACCCGCACTTTCGGGAATGACCCTATCCAGCCTGATGCGTATCTTATCACCCATGCCCATTCAGACCATCACGGCAAGTCTGCTATGCTCTCACCCAAATCAATTTGTTCTGAAGAAACTGCCAGGGCACTGGAAATCAGGTTTGGCAAGGATTATATGGGGCAGACATTCAAGATAGGTGAAACTATTAACATCGACGGGGTTGAAGTTGCAACTCATCCCACACACCACACCATCGGGTCATGTGCATTCTCCTGGGTGAATGACAACGGAACCAAAACACTGGTGACAGGAGATGTGAAGGATGCTTCGGACCTGCCTGGCTGTGATTTTTTAGTAACTGAAGCAAATTACGGTGACCCGGCTGACCCGTCATGCTATTTCGAGGATGACGTGGCAGGACTGGAACAGATTATCGGGGATAATGTGGCCCTCGGTGCTTATGCTTTTGGTAAGGCACAGCGGGCGGTAAGCATTGCACGCAATGCGGGCTGGCATGACGGGATATCAATGGACACTAAGGGGTATAACCTGACCAAGGGCCTGATGAGTGATTGTGGCCATCTCAATGAAATCGTTGAATACAACGGCGGGTACGAAGGGTTAGTAATTGTGCCGCCATGGGACCTGGGAAAATTACCGGGCAGTATGAAGAAATACGTGCTCACAGGCAGGCAGGACTATTATTATCCGGCCATAAATATCAGCGACCACATGGACGTGACCGGCCTGGTGGATATGGTGATGGATATGCAACCTGAGGCCACCCTTATTTACCATCCTGACGGGCACAGGCCAGAGCGCCTGGCAGCACATCTTAACAAGGTAGGATGTCTGGCGGCTGCGCTGGGTGAGCTGGAAATTTAAAGAAACGTAGGATAGTCTTGTAGGATAGTCTTATTAGTGTTGGGTAATGATTTTTACTTTAACACATTTATGTCCCGCAAAAAAAAAGGGTGTGATAAAATGAAGATAAAAACTTTCCATTTAATTGTAGCATTGCTGATAATGTCAGCTGCTGTAATGTTTGCCGGATGCAGCGGACAAGACAGTGAGTCTCAAACACAGTCAGTAAGTACTCCTGAAAAACATAGTAATGTGATACTTCCTATTGAACAACGGCCCTTCTATCTGGGATTAGTACCTACCCCCGTGAATGCTCCTGATTCAACTTTTGATGATGTGGTCAAGGCATACGAGGAGACAGGGGAAATTGCCGAGATACAAATGGTATGGGTGGAACCTATCGGTATCGGCCAGTATGAGAAACTTAAACAAAACAGGGTCATAACTGCCCTTAGGGTCTACGGACTTAAGCCAGTGGTAACTCTTCAATTTGCAAACATAAAAGAGGTTCCGGGAGAAGGACTGAAATATGCTATAGACGCACCCTCGGGTATTAATGCGGACCTGTCCGACCCAGAGTTTCGAACATCGTGGGTGGAAGAAGCAACAAATATAGCCAGGGAGTTCAACCCCGAATATCTTTCACTGGGGAATGAGATCAACGACTATTTCTATCTTCACCCTGAAGACCTGGAGGATTATATTTCCCTTTATGACGAAGCTTATGCAGAGATAAAAAAAGTATCTCCTGAGACAAAGGTTTTTGTGGTATTTTCATATACCCACATTGTAGATAACAACCAATTTGACATGCTGGAGCAGTTCAATGACCGGGCAGACCTTATTGGACTTACCACATATCCCTGGAAATATTTTGATACTCCTGCCGACATCCCTGATGATTATTACTCCCGTCTGGACCAGCATATCGACAAACCAATAGCGTTCACTGAGATTGGGTGGATATCTTCTGAGAGCAAAGGCAGTTCAGATGCTGAGCAGGCTGATTACCTTGTGCGGTTCCTGGAACTGACGGGCGGTATGGATATTGAAATGGTCAACTGGCTCTTCCTGCACGAAACTGTACTTGAAGGTACCGTTGCCTCTGTATCAGAACCTGAAACAGGAACAATTTCACTGAAAAATAAAGATGGAAGCAAAAAACCGGTATATGATATCTGGCTGGATGTAAAAGACCTGGATATTGTGCGGTAGAGAAATAATATTGTGGCATATAAAATTAAAGCTTAATACAAAGGAAAGTTTACCATGCTGATAGATGTCCTACTTGGAATTATCATTGTCCTGCTGTTCATACTTATTCTGCTCGTGCTGAGACAGGGCAAGGTCGAACCCAGGGACGTTGAATCAGCAGTCTCTAATTCATGGCTCAGGCTGGGCCTGGATGAAAAAGTGGGTGAACTGACCGCCTATGCCGGTGACATCAGGGATAATTACAGGTCGCTGGAACAGATGCTCCGTGTCCCGACCCAAAGAGGCGCCCTGGGTGAGATGGCACTGGAGACTATTCTCACAGACCAGCTTCCACCCGACATGTTCGGAATCAGGAAAAAAGTATTCGACGGCAAGATACCTGATGCTTATATCAAGTCAACTGTGGGTATCATCTGTATAGATTCCAAGTTCCCGCTTGAAAATTACATAGGGTTCATGGAGAGTGATGACCCAAAAGAGCAGGATGGCTTCAAGCGTCAGTTCTTAAGGGATGTGAAGGGACATCTGGACAAGATTGCACAGGATTATGTGCGCCCGGATATGGGTTCGGCAGAGTTTGCTTTCGCTTACATACATTCAGAAGGTGTGTACTGGTTCCTGGTCAATGAAGGCTTTGATATGCTCAGGGAATTTACTAAAAAGGGCGTACAGGTGGTATCGCCGCTGACCCTGTCCCACAAGATAGAACTGATTAAAGCAGGGGTGCATGCCCGCAAACTCTCTGAGGATGCCCAGCAGGTACAGGCATCGCTGGCAGTGCTGTCAAGGCGTTTTGGTGAAATAGATGAAAAATGGAGAGTGTTCCACCAGACTCACCTGAGGAATCTGGATAACAAGGCTGAGGAAATTGATACGGCCTACAATGGATTGAGGGCCGAATTCGATAGAATCGGTGAAAAGCGATTTCGGTAGAATCGGCGAGAGGCGGTTTCGGTAGAATCAGCAGATTGTCAGATGAATGAAATTGGTAATGGTGTAACAAATATATAAGTTGTACACTATACATATATAACCAGTAAAATAACCAGTAAAAAAAAACGGCATATAAACTTACAAAGTGAGGGCACGATATGCACAAACTATCGAAAACATATACTTTTCCATTAATTTTTCTTATAATTGGAATCACTTTATCATCGGCCGGCTGTTTTGGGCTGGAACCTGCTGAAAAGATATCTCTTGATGAAGTCGAACTGACAAACGTT
>DAOWEE010000137.1 GCA_030638625.1 Methanosarcinales archaeon | reverse complement strand
ACGTACCTGAGCGCAGCCTCCTCCTGGGTCTTGTCAAATATCCTGAACTCGGGAAGTCCGGCAATACCGTATTTCTCCATAAAACTGCGCGTCCATGCCTTATCGAATTCAAGTTTGGCAGCTGCACGTTTCGGTCCCACCGAAGGGATACCTACAACATCAAGGGCATCGGCAAGTCCCGCCGCCAGCGGGCTCTCGGGCCCGATAACTGCAATATTTATGCCGTTATTCACTGCATATTCGGTTACCTTTTCCACTTCGGTTTCCGCATTAATGAGGAAATCCTTACAAAGCCCTGCAATTCCAGGATTCTTTTTCGACATTACTGCAAAGAGCTGATAAGTGCGGTCACTTCTGGAGATGGCATGTGCAATAGCATGTTCACGCCCACCTCCGCCAACCAGTAGTATTTTTATCATCACAAGTCCTCGAATTAAATCTAAGTATGCTATAAATTATGTACAAACCCAGATTCGATAATATCCATTAATAAAGTTGTGGTTTTTTTATTGTAGATAATCTATAAGATTATATACTCCAAGTAAATCTGAACGTCAGCGAAGATTTTCTTGCAATACCACACTGCTGCTTATTGCGATCTACCTTGATATAATCGCTTTTATCAGGGGTTTTTCAAGGAACCTTGTTGAAACCAGTGACAGAGCTGCAAAATATCCTATTTTTATCAGGTATATGCCCACATCAGTCCAGGTAAGTGGATTGTAATAGGATTGCAGGTCGATAATACTGTTTGTTGGATTCAGGTAAGAGATAACATTATGGTTCAGTTCAGTGGTGGATATGATTATAATCGTTGCTAAGATCAGCAACAAAGATGTCATGTACCTGCTCCATGAATATTTCTGCCTTATCCCGTATGATGCGACACATAAGAGCACACCTGTTGTCAACAATACCACTCCTACGATTTGACTGTTAGTAGAAGAGTTGTACATTAACTGGTAAAAACCTAATATCACTACCACAACTGCATTAACAATCAGGAATAAAGAGTAGTTCATTATGTTCTTATCAATTGATTTATTGAGGTCTGAAACCTCAAGACCATATTGTTCAATTAGCTCATCTTTTTTTGGAAAACTTAAATAAAGTAATCCAAATAACCACAAGGTTATCAATACAAGATTGATTATTTGTTGCATTTTCAACCAACCATCATGTTTTTTAGGCCAACACTACTATTAACACGGTTAACGCTGTTAATAGGGTTGAAGTTTACATTATATAAAATTATTCGTGGTTTAAAAGTTTGGTTTTGCGTTCCAGAAATATTGTATGTTTGTTGCGATATCATAAACAAAAAATAAGAACATTTTGAAATCATTGTAACAGTTATATTGTAATTGCTATACATTCCTTTATCGTAAAAGCATGATAAAACAATTCCAGCCCCTTTTGTAAAGGTTTATTACTTGTTACGTAACATAAACATCTAGCGCTTATCGGAGGTGATGATGGATGGAAGCAAGAGACATAATTTTTTCCATAGTGATGATTGTGTCATCCTTTGTATTGACTTATAAATGGATGAGCAGGTTCTCTTCATCCAATTATGCGGCGGATGCTGTTGTGGTGCTTTCGGCTATGGTCTTGATCGGTTCTCTGGCAGCTATGATTCTTTCCGTAGATATGAGAATGAGACGGATTGAATCCATGTTAGAAGCAAAAGAGCGTGCATTAAGAATTAATATCCTGAGCGTCGAAGAAAACCTTGATAGAAAACTTAACGTGGTGCTCAATAAAACCAATAATACAGCGGAAGAAATGTCCAGAAGAATGTACAGGTAGAATATTCAACTATACCTAATCATGGAAAGCCGTTTCCAGCATAAACTCAACACGATGCATGGCATCGGCAGCATTCTCCACATTGGTAACCCTTCTTATGTCTATTCGCCCGTTGCGGTATATCATGACCTGCCAGTCATCCAGCCTGAATCTGGCCACACCTAAACGAATTGAACATCGCATCTCAGGCATATCCAGTTTTTCCAGTATCCTGCATACGATCTCCATATCCATACCACGACCAAAACTGGACTCAGCGATAAAAAGGCTGGGGTCTTCCACACAGGGCCTGGCAAGGAATATTTCTTTTGCTGCACACATACCTGACTACTATATCTAAAAGCGGGTATATTACAGTAAGGGATAAGAACTAAATAATATTATTTTGATATTCAAAAAGAATATATGGAGGATGGAATATCGTGCCTTTGGATTTTATAACGATAAACGGATTGGCAATCCTTGTGGTCGCCATTGCAGCCTTTGTAGCTGTATACTACGTGCTTAAAGTGATTAAATACCTGATAGTAAATTCTGTTGTAGGACTGATACTGTTATTTGTTTCGAACTTTGCTCTCGATATGCTCGAATTAGGATTTTCAGTTGATATCAACTGGGTCTCTGTATTGATATGCGCCCTTGGCGGAATACCTGGAGTTATCATCGTTATATTACTCGGATTCCTAAACATACCATTGGTGCCGGCATAAATTCCGGTATACAATGTACTATGAAAAAAATAACTGGCAGGGGACGATGGGCCCCTGCATACTTTACACAAGTTTGGGCGAGTAATATTTCTTTATCACCGTATCGCACTGGTCACACGATATCATGAGCCAGTCACCCACATTTTCTGTCTGGAAATGATAGAAAATGGACGATTCGCAGTTTGGACATACATAGTATTCCTTGAAATAGTAGTTGTAGAACTCTGGTGTAGCCTTTAACCACTCCAATGCCTGCAGCATCAGTTCAAGATACCGCAGTCTGGGACCGCCCGATTGCAGTTCACTACGCAGTCGGTCACCGACCTCTTGTATCTGGTGTTTCGACTCGCGCTGTATCTTCTTGTAGTCAGATACGTACTTACTGCTACTTTCAAGATATCTCTGGTATCCCTTATGCACGTCATTTCCCTTTTGCTGGACGGTCCTGAGGAAATATTCACTCATCAGGTCTTCAAGCAGGTCGTGGCAGGTTGTACAGATGTTATATTTCGGGAAATATTTTGTATCCTGCAACTCACCGCATATCTCACACGTTTCCATGTGTTTCAACCCCTACTTGACTTCCAAAGGAACTGCAGCGTCCCGGGTAAACATTATTGGGAAAACGTTGATGACAGCAAGCAGGTCGCCCCGCTTAACCTCTCCTGAATCGATACCCAAGACATAGGCTGAATCTACTACACGGTCAAATTCCACAGGCGTCGAACAGTCACCCTTGCCTCCGATTTTTACCACAGATACCAGAGCATGGTGATTAAAGGCACATGGCAGAGCAAGGGTGTCCTTTTGTACCTGGATTTCCTTGATCTTGATCTTCTCGAATCTGCCAGAACCTATTGTGATGCCCTCATCAGCAACTACCATTTCCCATTTAGCCCTTGTAGCCATGGTAAATTCATATGGCGATGCCTGAATCTTCCTGGACAGGATTTCACCTGCTTGCTTTGATACTATGTTTACTATTTCGGGCATATTGATACCTCTATATCCAGTAGGATTCTAATCTATAAATAGTTTATCACTATTAATTATGACACATATATATGTGTCATGTATATATGTGCCCGAATACATTTTTCATAACTATTCCTTGATTCGCTCAAGAATGATTAAACTGGAAGAATATTTTGCAGAAAAATGCTGCCCATTGGCTGCCAGAATAAAAATATAGTAATCAATCAGCGGATTTATTACATCTTCATCCTTATAGTCATGAGATATCTTTATGGTATCATTGCCCGAACATTCAATTTTTTCCACGAGTCCCATGTTTTCATGGAGCAATTTTATAGTTTCCACGAATTCCTGAAAGGGCATATCAGATATGTGTTTCTTAGCATATGCTTCTATGTTATTGGTGCTCCGGATGGGTTTATTTGCCAGGGCACTCACAAAATTATCAGTGCACATGGACACGATGTTATAGTTTGTCGCCTTATGGACCTTGACCAGAGTCTGCCAGAAAGTTGGTTTACGTAAGAGTTCATTTACTAACAGGTTGTTGTAACCAAAATATTTTTCCAATCCATCAAATCTGGCACCTACTTCCACCTTCTTAAAATCAATTCGCACAGAAGTGGCCCTTTTGTGCATGATCTCTACGTCCAGATTTAGTTTATATGTGAAAAACTGGGCAATGTGCAGGGCCACAAACTCACGCATTGCCTCTCTGCCATCACTTACCATGAGGGTGACAGCCTCAGGATTAAGATTATCCATTGAAAACAAAGACACTTTTACCTGCCAGCCAAAATCCTGGCAGATTTCATTCATTTTCTGGTCAAGTTCTGATATGCTCTCAATGTTCAGGGGGTCTAATATCTCTTCCAGTATTCCTCTGTCCATCAAAATCCCCCTGGTATATTTCAGGAACCACAATAGGATTGGAGAGCTGACCACCACATTACTGCCTGATTGAATAGTCCCTTCCAGAGGCGACGGTTTATGCGAATTTTTGCCAAGGTGAGCTGTTGCCTCTTCCAGTGTCCCGAACTGTGTGATGCCTTTATCGGCAAAATCAATGGCATCCCTCACAGCAGCACTTAGATTGTTTTGGTTTTTCTCAAGCAGTGGTTCGAGTTTTATGAGATGCTGCTTTTCAATTGCAATGTTTTTCCGTATTACCATACTATGTCATCCCCTGGATGGTTGAGTACTACTTAGTGCTACTCAATAAAAAAGGTTGTCATACCCATATCAAGCAATTTATCTAACATCTATGGTTTAAGATGTGTTGTAGAGTTAAGTTTACAATTTAGGTGATAAAACAGCATTTATATCTAAAACAAACAAATATTTTGACATTAATCTCAATTTAAACGGTGTTTTTGGTATTGACAAGAGTGCTACTTGGTTCACAACATAGTATTTAATGGTGATACTGCAAATGTCATATTGTTCCAACGGAACATACAATGGCGGGTTGGGGGTGGGGGCTTCATCACCCACCCACATTAGTCAATTTATTTTCGGTTTTTCATTAATCAGTAGTTTTCAGCCCATTCCAGTGTTATTATGGTCTAATTTTTTGACCATTCCTATGTGATACAGAAGGAATGCTAAACCCACTTTAGAATTCTATAATCCCGCGACAATCTTAAATACCACATAACCGTTTTTGTTTCATCCCAATCTCCTATGAACTACTTGGCAAACTGT
>DAOWEE010000321.1 GCA_030638625.1 Methanosarcinales archaeon | reverse complement strand
TGTGCGGGGGTAACCAAGCCAGGCCAAAGGTGATAGACTCAAGATCTATTCTCGCAGGAGTTCAAGGGTTCGAATCCCTTCCCCCGCACTCTTATTTTTTCAACGCAAAAACTGTTTCCTGTATTATTTCAGATTTAATAAGTGGTGAGCCATGGCAGCACTCCACCGCCAACAATCTTATCCAACTCCTCCAACCCATCATCCAGCAAATCCACACCCGCACGCAGGCACCATTGCAGGAGGGGGGCAGGAATCGATTAAATATTAACCGCAGATGGACGCAGATACACGCAGATAACGGTTATAAGGGGTTTAAATTTAGATTAGTTAGCAGAAATACATTATTATTTGATTTCGTTCAAATATCTGCGGGCAGGAGGAGCATTGCTCCCCACGGTTGGCTGCCACCATGCCGCCCTGAAGGGCTGCGGTGGCAGGGTCAGTTATGCATAGGGTTGTTATTGTACTGCATCACCCGCATCCCCTCACGGCCAGCAATGTTCAGGCCGAGGTTGTCCACAAATGGGGCGGGTAGGTGAACAAGTGTAAAATTGCGAGCTGTCAGAGATCAAAATTATTGTTTGCAGTTGTGGAAAAAACGACTTTAAGCAGTGGATGTCAATAAACTGTTTTCGAAAAAAGTCTTGAGAATCTCTTTTTTGAAAGGTTGTGGTATTTTCCTGCCTTCTTTTATGGCGGTCTCAAGCCAAAGTTCCATTCCTATTTTTACTTCTTCCAGTGCTTCTTCTTCAGTTTCTCCGAAAGCTGAACATCCTGGAAGTTCTGGAACTACAGCGATATATCCTTCATCTTCTTCGCTATAAAATATCTCTATTGCATATTTATGCATCAGTATCATCTTCTGTTATGAACTCGTATTGTTCTATTATCTTGATAAATTGTTTTACCTGATAAGGCTTTGCCTTGCCCCCTACGTTCTGAAAATTCAGCATTTCTTTAATTCCGTCCTTTACATAGATTCTATGGCTCCCTTTTTGGCTCTTGAATCTAAAACCAAAGACTTCTGCCGCTTTGCATAATTTTTCAAACCGAATATTCTTAGGATTCTTTTTCAACTCCTCAAATATTCGGCGTTTATTCATGTGCGTGAAAATGACTTAATAATTAAAAAGTTAGTTGTTTTTATTTTTGTTGTGAATGTACAAATAATTTAAAACTATCCGTATCTGCAACCTGTATGAAGTAATCCACACGGTTGGCTGCCACCATGCCGCCCTGAAGGGCTGCGGTGGCAGGATCAGTTATACAAAAGGTTGTTATTGTACTGCATCATCCGTACCCACTCCCGGCCAGTAGTGTCCAGGCCGAGGTTGTGCACGAAGGGGGGCGGGCTTGTCAATAAGGTCGGGCAAGTGGGCTGTGAGTGTGATACTGAACCAGGAAGGGGGAGTTATCTAAAATTAGCAACGAACTCGCACCGAACTGGTACGAACTCTTTGTTGCAAGGCATTACATAAAAATTATATTTTAACAGCCATGGCAACACTCCACCGGGACAACAACAGCTTCAATGATTCCCAAATCACCACGCCAGCACATGATGTGCAACAGCCTCCATCAACCTCCCGCCATCGGTCTGCGCTTGCACCAGCCCGGCCTCCAGTTCATCGCAGAAGGTCATGAACGGGCCCATTTTCGCGACGATGCATTTTTTTAATTTTTCAAATGCTACCGGTGATTGAAGCACTGAGTTTTCGACGACCAATACAAAAGAATTTTAAATAAAAAGAAATGATTGACAGTAATTAAACTATGACCTATTTAGTAAATAGCTGGTTACCAGGGAGTTTAGTGATGCTAAAATCTATTGACTGAAGGAGAAAAATGTGTAAACACGGTGTTAAAACGAGTACCTACGTATTGCATCAAAATGAACGAAACTTCACATGGAGAGATTAGCCCATGAATAATTTTAATGAAAAAGTAAGCTTCATCTGGTCAGTGGCAGACCTGTTGCGTGGACCATACCGACCCAACCAGTACAAGGATGTCATGCTGCCATTGACTGTGCTGCGCCGTCTTGACTGTGTGCTTGAGCCTACTAAAGATGATGTGATTAAAAAATACAAGAGTCTGGAAGACAGTAAGATTACGAACCCGGAACGAATTTTGAACCGGGTTGCTGGGCAGTCATTCCATAATACAAGCCCTTTCACTTTTGAGAAATTGAAAGGCGACCCTGATAACGTTGCGGCAAACCTGACCCAGTATATCAAGAGTTTTTCAAAACATGCCCGTGAGATTATCGAACACTTTGGTTTTGAAGAACATA
>DAOWEE010000320.1 GCA_030638625.1 Methanosarcinales archaeon | reverse complement strand
TATAAAATGTTTGGTTTAAAGTGCCATAAGATAATCAAGACTCTGCTGACCGAACTCGAATGTGCGGGATTCCAGCACGTACCTGACATCAAGTTTTGCAATTTTTCCAGTCACAGCGGCCCAGTCAACAGAACCTTTACCCAGGGGCAAGTGCTCATCCCTTCGTCCCATGTTATCATGAAGATGGACATGCACAATTTTACCGGGACACTTTTCAAGGAAGGAGGGTACAGCATTGTTAGTGTTGGCATGCCCCACATCAAAAGTTAACCCCAGGTTATCCCGGTCAACCGATTCTATCATACCCAGCATTTCCTCTGCATGTTTGCCAAAGATGAATTCCATGTTGACCATATTCTCCACCCCGATGGTCATATCAAACCCGGCCGCATGGTCACACAATTGCTGAAGTCCCTGGATGTTGCGCTGCCATGCAAGGTCAGGCAGCTGCATACCCAGCGGGGAAAGATGGCCTGGATGTACCACAGCCAGTTTTGAGTAAGGGGCTACAAGCTGTATCCATTCCCTCATCTGGTGCAGGGTTTCGTTCCAGATAGGTTCATTGAGACTGGCAAGGTTCAAATCAGAGAAGGGGAGATGAACAGTCAGGGTAAGGTTGGTGGTTTCAAGGACTGCTGCTATCTCTTTAATGTTCAGTTCATCCGGTCCCTGGCGCCTGTCACACACCAACTCCCAGCCGGTAAAACCCATATCAACCAGGGTATGAGCAAACTTTTGTATGTCACTGGTCGGGGGCGGGCATGAAAAACTGATTCGGCTGGGGTCAAGTCCGGAACTCATAACATCACATGAATGGAATATGGATGAACTGTCTTTAATGGATTAAAGGTCTTTAATTTCAACTGTATATCAGTGTCCCGCTGTGCTTTCCTGCTAAGGCTTCAATGATATTGTTTGGATTCCGTCCATCGACAACTATAGTCTTGATACCGCTTCGCTGGATAATCTTGGCAGCCAGGGGATCAAGTGGTGAATTCGAACCTGCAACCATATCTATCTTCATTACAATATCCACAAGCTCGTCAGGTGTCATAGTATCAATCTTTTTTGCATCTGTATCGGTGTTTGGGTCTGCCGTATAGACACCATCCACTGATGTGGCATTTATAAGCAAGTCTGCTTCCACAAACTCTGCCAGTACTGCTGAGACTGCATCAGTGGTCTGTCCAGGTATCAGTCCCCCCATCACTACGACCTGGCCGTTGAGAGCCGCTTTGCCAGCTTCTGTGTAACTGGTGACAGGTTCGGGATATGCACAACTGCCAAGGGCACAGATAAGGAGCCTGGCATTGACGCGGGTCATATCTATTCCGATAAAGTCACATACTACATGGTTGCCACCTAATTCTCTGGCAGTTTTAATGTAATTCCGGGCTGTTTTTCCGCCTCCTACGATTACATATACGGTATGGTCTTTGGCAACCTGTTCTATACTTTTGGCATAATCCCTTATTTTGTTAGGGTCAAGGTCACTTGCCAATACTGATCCGCCTATTGATATTACGAGTTTCATTTCTTTTACCTTCCGTTTTTCACTGTAACTGGACTTAGTGAATGTTTTGTTCAATATAATTTACTTTTCACCTTTTCGTAGAAACCATCATCATTGATGCGCACGAAACGTGCGGGTTTGGATGCCTTTTCAATCCTGATAACATCATCTGAAGAAATGACCTGTGAATACTGACCATCCACCACCACTACTGCTTCCTTGTCAGGCAGCAGCAGTTCCACTTTTATCCTGCTATGGCCAGGTACAGCCCACGGTCTTGAAGAAAGCTTGAAAGGAGCCAGCGGCACCACTACCGCAGCATCCACTCGCGGGTCTACGATGGGGCCTCCGGCACTCATGGCGTATGCAGTGGAGCCGGTGGGCGTGGCGATGACCAGTCCGTCGGCCCTCAACTCTTCAAGTTTGTGGTCGTCCACCCAGACCTTATAGGCAAGTATCTTTGCAGGGTGGGCAGTGATGATAACCACTTCATTGGTGGCAGGTGGAAGTTTTGCATCATTTATCCATACATCCAGCCTGAACCTCTCGTCAGCCTGGAATCCAGGGAGAATGGAATCAACAGTCTGTATTGCATCCTCTGCATCAACGTCCACAAGAAAACCCACAGTTCCCATGTTAACACCAAGAACAGGGAGCGGGTCATCCATGTGCTGTATGGCCCTGAGTACAGTTCCGTCTCCACCGATGGCAATAACCACATCTACGCCCTGCTGGCGCATCTGGCCCACAGGTGTACCTTCCACACCCAGTTCACTGGCAGTACCCGGGTCAACGCAAACGTCCAGCTTTTTTTGGAGGTGTTCTACAATATCCTTTGCAACACCCACAGCTCTGGGCTTATCGCAACGGGAAACAACTCCGACTTTATTTATCATTGATTTTTCCTTCAAAACATATTTTTGAGATATCAATATGTAATAATCAATTACAGCATTATAACCCTATTGTTTTTTCAAGACCGTTATGGATTGCACCATTTGAAGCTACAATATTTACCCTGTCAGTAACGTTCAGTTCACCACATGGCGCCCGTCCATTTCCATCAGTCACTTTACCACCAGCTTCCTTAACAATAAGTAAACCTGCTGCTACGTCCATAATACGCAGCCTGTTGCGCGTATCCACAAAAGCATCTAGACCTCCTGATGCCACGTAACACAGTTCCAGGGCTGCACTGCCAAGGGTGCGAATCCGCCGCACATTTCGGCCCAGGCGTTTTAACACATCCCAGCCGTCATGATATGAATAGGTGGCCACGGTAAAATCCTGCACCTGTTTCACTGATGATATATGTATCTCCTTGCCATTGCAAAACGCACCGTTTCCCAGGGCTGCAGTGAAATCCGTGCCACTGGCAAGGTTGAACACTTTTGCGTATCTAATATCAGAGAGGTTATTATTTCCAATGGCTATGGAGATTGAATAAAAGGGGATATTGCGGGTTGCATTGAATGTGCCGTCCAGCGGGTCAAGCACCAAAGTGAATTCAGGCTTCTCCCCATAAGTGAAAATGCCTTTTTCCTCAGACACCACTTTCATGTCTATACCTGATGATGCCAGAATCTCCAATGCAGCATCTTCAGCGACAATATCTATGAGTTTGGATGGTGTGCCGTCTGCACCCATGCCCACAACCCTGTCACCCTTTGAAGTGCCTACCAGTTCCTTTATTGCCACGGCTACAGCTTCTGCCACATCATCACACAGTACTGCAATCTCGTTCAAACACTCTCCCCCTTATTTCCCGACAGGAGACCCGCAGCAATGAATCGCTGCCTGGGGTTGTTCAGGTCTGATAATATGAATGTATCATCCTTGTCAAAGGCCAGTTCTTCTTCGATACTGATGTGGACCATGCACTGGCTACCCGCCTTAACTTCAGTTACATTCTGTCCGTCCACGGTAATACCTGATATCTTCACTGGGCTGGACTGGAGAGTGACATACAGGTGCATTGTACTGCCCGCAGTCAGTCCGGGACAAAAACGGGAGACATTACAATCAAGTTCAATATCATTTGATGAGATTTCATTGTCTGAGATGATATGGCCCCGGTTCACTTCTTTTGCCTGCACGCCTTTCAGGGCCAGGCCGACCCTTGAACCGGATGGTGACGAGGTCACATCGACATCGTGCATTTGTAT
>DAOWEE010000023.1 GCA_030638625.1 Methanosarcinales archaeon | reverse complement strand
CACGCCTGGAGTGACCCTCACCACAGTAGGCAATGATGTAATTTTACACATAAATGATCTAAGTGCAGGTGGTTCAGTACTTATTGATTATAACATGTCATCTGCACCGATGCCAATTATATTCTCTGAATCGTACTTAGCAAATAAAATTTTGATCAATGATTCAACCAACGCTACATTGACACTAACTTACAACAGTTCGGTGAATGTGACAAATATTCAACTGATAAAGACCGCATCTGACATCAACACTAACGGCGTTTCTGATTTTAATTTCTCAGATAATGCCGTAACGTTGGGCACATCGGCCATAACTACTAACGACACTATAACATGGAATATCCCTGAATTGAACGCCACCACCACCAGTGCCACACTGAATTTCACTATCGCAGAAAGTGACTCTGATGCCCACAATAGTTCAACGCCTCAATCAGCGATATTATTCAATGTGGGTAATGCAACCCTTTCCTTTACCGCAAGCAATAATACAATATCCGGAAGCGGGGTCACAGTGAATGGGGACCCAACAGCAACAACAATTAAATTCCAGATAGAACTCCAGAAAAACCAGCTTGGTAGCAGCGAGAACGGTACTGGCGGAGACGATTGGGGATTCACACCGACAATCACTAACTCTGATACTGAAACTATCAATTTTTCAATATCAACTGTGACAGTATATGTTACTAATACCACTGACCTGGAAGCAGTTGTTAATACTATAACGTATCCAGCATTCGCAATGTCAGATTCCGGCACATGGACTACATCTGAATGGCAGATATTTGACTTCCCGGACCCTGTGCCAGTAGGCTGGATAGATGTGGACTTATCAGTGAATCTCACAAATGCCGGAGGACAGTTGACCCAATCTTACGTCACAATCAATGGCACATATATCCTGGTGGAACAGATATACGTAATCAATGGTTACCTGATTGAAGTACGAAAGACCATTACTCCAAACGCTACAACAGATTACTATGATATCTCACTGTGGGTACACAATAAGGGTAATCTGGCAACCCCGCCAACTGTTGTTGTGTATGATATTGTGCCCCAGAACTTCTCGATGGTCTATATGAGCACGGCACAAACCGGCAACACATCAGTAAATTCACCCATCAAGGGAATGGCATACTGGTGGAATGTCAGCACTTTACAGCCAGATCAGGCGGTCTATGTTAACTACACTATCAACGGCACTGGCTTGTACCGGATGATGGACCTGTTCATAGTGGGTATTGACCCAACCTATTCACTGGCCATGCAGAGCACACCAGTGCTGTCCATATCCAACATAATGATAATGGATGCAAATATGGAAGCGCTGCTTGGTGTCATGACACTTGGTATGGTCATGATAGGGTTGATTGGAAGAAGAAAATACAGGCAATAAAAATATAGGCAATTAGAATACAGGCAATAAGGGGAGATTTAATCTCCCCCACCTCTTTTTTTTGCTTTTTCGTTACAATTTCTTTTAGGCTATCTTCTATTTACGCTATCTGCTGGGACGTATCAACCATAATTTGACCACCCATTATCTGGACTTTCAAGGGTGGAATCTGCCTGGAAAAATTAACTCCATACAGTTTTGGTATGGTAAGCACAGAAACAATATCTCCACTTGAATCTACTATAACATTGGCGTCCAGCACCACATTACACAGGTCTTTGACTAGAATCTCAGTCTCCCTGTTTGTACCCTGCTGGGCATCTTCAAGTACAGTGACATAACACAGGGTGCCAAGTTCACGAATCAGGTTGTAAATCTTATTCACCAGATGAAGTTTATGATATTTTTCGGCATGCTCCAGGTTAAGGAAAAAACTCAACGTGTCAACGATAACAATCCAATCATCGTCGCACTGGGCATACCTGCCTTCCCTTAACCTGAATTTCTCCAGTTCAGCCTCCAAAAATTCGATAATTTCAACATCCATCTCTGGCCGGTATTCTGATGGTGGAACACTGAAATATTCGTCGTACACAGATATGAACATGTCATCTTCAGCACTCAGACCATTATGTTCAATGTCCTGAATTATCTGCTCAGGGGGGATGTAAGTGGTAATGTATAACACTTTTTGGGTATTTACAAGGTGGTGGAGCAATACTTTAAAATTATAATCCGCATCCATATCAAAATATATAAGGGATTTTCTTAAAAATCCACCATTAAGTTGCCTGTCCATTTGAAAAATGCCAGTGGATATCTTATCACTGACAGTTTCGGATTCCTCAGTTAATATATAGTCATCCATAATATCACTTACAAGAACATTGATTTTTATATTGAGTGTATTTTAACATAGTATATATAATTATATCAACCTAAAAGTCACATAATTGAAATAATCGATAATGTTATGAGGATACAAGGATGGGCCTGAAATTTGAAGAGGATACGCTGGAAAGTATCGTACTTGCCATAAAAGGGGCAGATACATTGAACTTTTCCCTTTTCATTCTCATCTACTGGGGTTTTGTATATGCAGTAATTAACTTGGTGACCAGCAACCTGTATAACGCAATTTTAGCAGGGCTAATGATATCAATTCTTGGTATATGTTCCTTGTTCAATGTTGTACTGGAATTTTGTGAGTATTCTATTTTTAAAACCCATTCAGGAACAAGAAACAAACGGAGATTATTGATAATAATCACATTAAGCCTGTTAATTTTCCTGGACCTAAAAGGTTTTGTCATCAGTGGGATGGTTTTAGAACCACTGGATTTCATCACTAACTACCTGTTCTTTGTTCTCCTGATTGTACCCTTAAGTGAGGGCGCACTGGACATCATTACTGTTGATTATAAGCAGAATATGCAGAATTTCATTGGCATAAAATTCGATTCACGGTCTGAGAAAATTTTGACCTATATGCTGACCACAGTATTCTTAACAATCGTTTTGGCGATATTATATTTCGCACTGCCAGGGTTTGAGGGTTTAATGCGAAATAATTTAATTCTGGGAATAATGTGTACAGTCGTGCCGATTTTACTATATCTTGTCCTGAGTCGGTTTAGGACATCCAGTGTAACCAGTCCTAATGCCAGGGAAGAGATGGGGCTGCTGCTGGACCATCCGGATGACATTCAGCAATTTCAGATTAATGGTAAAATGTCTAAATCCGGAGATATTAACATTGTATATCTATCTGAATTATTGCTTCATATCGGAGCCGCAGGTATTCTAATGGGATTTTTATACCGCGCCTGGCTGATTCACAATAAGATTGAGAACGGGGAGACCATGGAGATATTCACCATAGGATTGGTGGT
>DAOWEE010000177.1 GCA_030638625.1 Methanosarcinales archaeon | reverse complement strand
TATCCTAATTCACCTATCAAGAACCAGCTGGCTTATAAGCTGGGTGTCAAGGGCATGCATGTCCTGGAAGCAGCACGGAAAAAGGCGAAGGAACTTAGCATACCTGAAAAAGACCTTGATGCTATATACAGATTGACCGATGTTGGCGGTGAAAAAGCGAAGGAAGAACTGGAAAAGATGGGGTACAATACTGATATTATCAGCATACTGTTCCCAAGCAGTTCCATAGAGGAGGTCCTAAAGCATGCTGAACCTATCTTCCATGCAATGAGACTGCCTCTGTCTGTCCTGAACGCCAAGCCATACCAGTTGAGCGGTGGTGAAAATGTGAGGGCTGCCCTTGCACTGGCCATGATAACCAAACCTGATTACCTGCTGCTGGATGAACCATTCGGTGACCTGGACCCAATTACATTACGGGAAGTGGCAAATGCCCTGAAAAATATCAGTAAGCATTTCGGAACTACTGTCATATTAATAAGTCACCACATGGATTTCGTGACCGAAGTGGCGCACAGGGTCATACTTATCGACAATGGTGATATTACCATGGACGGTGACCCACTTGCTGTGACCAGTAAACTAATCGAGATTGGGCATGCCACTTACATGGAACATGCCATGGCCGATTATGCAATTAATGCCGATTAAACAGTAGTGACAGGAAACATTTCAGTCTGGATGGAAAGACTGGTCAGTAGATGGTAGCACATAATACTTTATAGTACCAAAAAAATCTTATATTGATATATTATGTTCCAGCACGATGAAACTCCTGACCCATTGCAGTCTCCTGTCACCAGGACTGAAGAGAGCGGGACTGACAATGGCATTAATCCTGTCATCCCCCCTTCAGGTTCAACTTCTAATTCGAGCTTAGGTACGGTGTATACTCCCCCGTCCAGTGTCGAAGGCCAGGATGCTGGAGCGCACAAATCTACTATGCCGTCTGAACCTGAGCGCCCCCGTTCCCGTAAAGACAAAACTTCAGTTGGGCGCGGACTGATTTACCTGATTGTCGTGTTGGGACTGTTGATGGTCATTGGCGGTAGTGTTATTGCAATTTTTGGTGGGTTCGACACTCTCCCCATGGATTCAAACAAGGTTGCTGTGATATATGTGCAGGGGGTTATGATTACCGGCAATTTACCTGGTGGTTTGGGTTACGCTACTTCCGAGGAGATAAGTAAGAGCATACAGGATGCTGCTGACGACAAAGATGTGAAGGCCATAGTGCTGCGCATTAACAGTCCAGGCGGCTCACCGGCAGCGGCACAGGAAATAGCTATTGAAATTAAGAAGGCACAGGAAAAGAAGCCTGTAGTGGTTTCCATGGGTGATGTGGCTGCCAGTGCGGCATATTATATCTCGGCACCAGCCGACCGCATTATTGCCAACCCAGATACACTTACGGGTAGTATAGGCGTTATCTGGGTATTCGAGGACCTGTCAGGATTTTATGAAGAAGAAGGTATTGACTTCTATGTTGCCAAGAGCGGTGAGTTCAAGGATATGGGCAGTAACTGGAGGGAGCTGAGTGATGATGAGAAACAGTACTCAGAAGAAGTTATTCTTGAGGTTTTCCAGCGGTTTGTGGATGAGGTTGCCCAGGGCAGGAATATGAGCCAGAGCGATGTTAAGGACCTGGCTGATGGCCGTGTGTATACTGGCAGCAAAGCCATTGAGCTGGGGTTAGTGGATGAGACTGGTAATCTGTATGATGCTATTGATGTTGCAGCAGAACTGGGCGGCATTGAGGGTGAGCCTGTCGTGAGTTATGAAAATAAACCGTCATGGTCACGAATATTGTTCGGCGGGGAAGGGAACTCGGGTGCGGGGGCTGAAGAGTTTCTCAGTTATCTTTTCGAGAGTCCTTTTGGAAGGATTATTGCATAGAATGGGTATATGGCAATGCTATCTGGCATCTTCCATCTATTTCTTTTGAGCTGAAGTACTTAGTGTGTATTGCATCATAAAATCGTCTCAGGCAGGACACAATACCAAAATCCAGTTATGCAGCTTATAGAACAGATGCGACTACAAATCTGTGTAAATCAGTGAAATCCGTGTCTTTTTATATTTTCAGACACAGATTCCACTGATTTACACAGATTTTACATAAAGTCGGTGTCAACAAGATAACTGATTTTTGGAACAGTGCCGGGAAATACAATGGCAATTCCGGGAATTCCCTGCACACTGTGCTCACCAAGGCCCCTGCCTACAAATATGGTGTCGGTCAGGTTGTACTGTGCCTGGACAAGCATACCCACGGTTGCGGGAGCGGACAGGTTTAGCATGAGTTTGCCGATGCTCTGGCTGGCCATCAATTTATTCCGTTCATTCACTAAAGACAGCCTCTGAAGTTGTTTTTAAAACCAATTTTTGTTGTCATTATCATCTTACTACAGCAAGCAGGCTGGCCGATAAACTTTTTGTTACACTGACTTGTGCATGGACTTGTACATGGGGATGCCACCGGGTGAAAGTAATGCTAAGGGAATATTCTCGTCCCTGATCCCGGTGCGCATGACGATGGCCAGCAGCTCTGAGTCCGAGAGCGCGGCGGGGCCATTTTTCAGGAGGCGCTCACGGGGGCGAACCGTCCTCAACACCTTCAACTGATATCACCGGAGGTGTGTCGGATGTTGTATATTCCCAGGCTTTTTCAAAATGCCTGGGCCGGGCTTGTAAGATTGCATAAGCTTGATGATGTATCTGATAGTGATATTACTTCAATTATTGATAATACATATTCACTGCAAGATACAAAAGGGATTAATAGAGTTATTGATAGAATATCAACTGCAAATGACCCCGGAAATTTCAAAGGTGCAGCGTTTGAAGTAGAGTATGCAACCAGCAGGAGTATTGATGATATTATTGAGATGGGTGCAGATTCAGGTATTGGGCAACCTGGTGATATAGATCTTATCATGAGAGAAGGGTACAAAAAGGTTGGATATGAACTAAAAGATATCGACTACTCAGACTGGACAAAATATCAAAATAAATTTGCAAATCAGAATGTTGGATTAAAGAAACTAGTAGAAAAAGAAACGATCGATGATTATACGTTTATGTTTAAGGATAAACCGCCACAAGATATGATTAACTGGTTAGATTCTAAAAATATTCCGTGGGATTTTGTTTGAGGTGATATAAATGGATTGGAGCATACAGTTCTATTATGATAAAAATCTTGATTCTGTTTTTATCAATAAATTATTTTACTTTCTAATTTCCAGAGGAGTAAAATATAATGCATATAAATTTGAAGGCAGATATTCGATCCTTACTGAGGACCCTAAAAAAGATATTGAGTACTCAGAAAAAGAGATAAAGGAATCAACCGAAAAATTGTCTGAAATTATCGACACTTACCTAAAATTTGATATTAGAACTACACATTTTAGTGTTTTTTTGAGTTATTTGGGTGAATTTAATTATTGTTTTTGGGTATATATTATTCCAACAAAAAATAAATATTTAATTTCTTTTGAAGCAGGTGAACATCTCATTCCTGACGAAAAAACTTTTTTATCCTTTATTAATCTATGTAAGGATACATTTGTTAGGTTCAATTTTGTATATGGTATTTTTAGAAGTGAGTATCAGGCTTACATCCCATCCAATGAAGAAAATTTTCTGAAGATATTACCTGATATTGTAAATTTCTATTCAAAACCACTCGTGGATGAGATTGGCCATAAGAAACTTATCTCTACACCGGCAAGAAAAGTGGAAGAACTTGAGAATGGTGGGATAATGCTATTAGTCTGTACTAATATATTAGGATGTCCTGATGAATTAGACCGGGCGAATAATCATTTAGGTTATTGATGGCCTATAGACCTCAAGGGTCGGTGGAGAGGGGGAATGGGCGAGAGGTGGGTAGTGGGGGACGCCGGCGGGTGGTCAAAGGAAATGCTGTTTCACCGCGGTCTCTGTATACTTTGCGGTGATGAATTCAATCATAATTCTGAATTCAAATATTCAACTACGGCCCAACTATTGCATCCGATCTGGGCACGCTCTCAGGCATCACTGCAGGAGCAGCCGAGATACCTGAAATGGTTATCCTGATCTGGGACGATCCAGCCGGATTTGTTGGCGGTATCGGAAGTATTGCCGGTGCCCTGGCTGCCGACCCCGGGCTTATGGCCGAACTGATAGCATCCCTCCCTGAGTCTGCGAAAGAACGGCAGAAAATCGAGAATCCCTACACGCCCGGTACTGGATACTATGAAGAGTATGCTACCGGCTGGTATTCTGGTTATTTCGCCTTCCAGATCGTCACGATTTTCGTAGGTGGCAAGGAGGTTCTTGCGCTGGTCAAATCTTCCAAGAAATTTGCCCAGATAACTGCTGGTATCGCCACTAAGATGGACGATATTACAAGGGTACTGAAGGTTTCCGGGCGGTTTGGTATTCCAGAGAGAGTTTGCCTGATGCTTATTGATGAGAGTGCAGCTGTAGTCCTTAATAAAGTTTTCATTGGAAATATACCG
>DAOWEE010000294.1 GCA_030638625.1 Methanosarcinales archaeon | reverse complement strand
CTTCTCGGCAATAACACAGTCACTATTGAAGTCGATTCAATCTATACCGATGCCGGTGCCACAGCCCTTGATAACTATGACGGCAACATTACCGTTTCCATCGTTACAGTGAACTCAGTCGACAACACTACTCTTGGCACCTATACCGTTACTTATAACGTCAACGACTCCTCCAATAATTCAGCACCCGAAGTCACCAGAACTGTCACTGTAATCGACACCGCTGCTCCAGTCATCACACTTCTTGGCAATAATACAGTCACTATTGAAGTCGATTCAATCTATACCGATGCCGGTGCCACAGCCCACGATAACTATGACGGCAACATCACAGGCTCAATCGTTACAGTGAATTCAGTCGACAACAGCACCCTTGGCACCTATACCATTACCTACAACGTAAACGACTCCTCCAATAATTCCGCACTTGAGGTTAACCGAACCGTCAATATCATCGATACCTCAGCCCCCCTCATTCCCAACACCGGCGGTGGTGGCGGAGGTGGTGGTGGCGGGACCTCAGGAGAAGCATTCGAGAATATTGTATGTACTGAAGTGGACCGTCAGTTTGTAGGTAAAGACCAGGAGGTCAGTTACAGCTTCAATCAGGATTGTAATTATGTGAAATACATAAACTTCACAGGTATGTCCAGTTCTGGAAGGACAGCTGCAAAAGCAGAGATACTCAACCATACCTCTTCATTGGTTGATATAGATGCTCCAGACATTGTATTCAGGAATTTGAACGTCTGGGTCGGCAACATGGGTTGGTTTTCTGAAAATAATGTAAAAGACCCAACCATTACATTCATGGTAGATGGAACATGGGTGGAGAATAACCGCATTGACCTTACTACCATCAATTTTTATAGCTACGATGGCAGTGCTGCGACCTGGGAGAAGATGTCCACTAAGATGATTGGGGAAGACCCGAACAGCTATTATTTCAAAGCCAGCCTTCCAATCAGTGGAATATTGGGACCTATGGCCGTTTCGGGAATGGCTTTAGCAGAGTACGTCCCGTCTTCAACACCCATAATGGCACCTACCCAGGTGGAAACACCACAGCCTGTAGCAGACCTGCAAGAGGATAAATCAATAAACTGGCTACTGCTGTTGTTGATATTATTGGGCTTAATGCTGCTGGGTTATATTAAAATTAAGGCTACTGCTAAATGGAATGAGCGGAAAAGGAAGTAGTGTAATCTTACATGTCAATTAAGTGAAATGATATCACAAAAAGTAATATTGACATAAGAATAGATATTTGGTGCTCCGGCCGGGAGCATACAGGAAAGGTTTATGCTCCTAGGCACTGACGAAGTGAATGGTGAATATCAATTGGATATGCCACCGCTTACCCTAGAAACTGTTTCATTTTGGCTTGAGTTCCCTGTTCGGTTTATTGACTTGGTTCAAAATTATAATCTTGATTTTGCAGGGGGTATTCACGCTATCGAACATACACTGATAGCAATTTTTCCTCTACGTCTTCTGGCTGATAGGAACGATGTAGGGGGAGTATCAACACCAAATCATATTGACCTGCAAGAAAAAGCTGGTATATTCATCTACGATGGACATCAAGGTGGAGTTGGTTATGCAGAAAAAGGGTTTGAAAAAATCAGTGATGTTCTCGAAGTTACTTTAAAAGCCATAAAGGGTTGTCCATGTACAGATGGCTGCCCTAGCTGTATACAATCACCAAAATGTGGAAACCATAACAAACCATTGGATAAACATGCTGCAATAGTGATACTTCACGAACTGCTTGGTAAGTCTCCCTATGTACCACCTAAGCCAACACCTAAAAAAAATCCTACAGTTGTAAAGAAACACGACAAACCAGTTGATACGGGAGCTGCATTGAAAAGAGTGAAGCGTCAGTTAAGGAAAGATACATTGAAAAAACCAATAGTAATGGTGAACACGAAAGTAAAACCTAAAAAAGCTGCCTCTCTGGAAGAACAGAAGATATTGGACAGGATAAAAGAAATTGAAGAACTGCAGAGGCAACATGAAGCTAAGAAGAAATTGAAATCAGATAACTCTTAAAGTATTCATTGTAAAAACAATATTAATATTGGTTGATTGTATACAATACTTCATCAATAACCCCCATCAGTAAACATGTTTTGTATTTTGTAATAAAATGCTGCTGCCCGGGTCTCATTTACCTCTCATTTTTCAAGTACTTTTGAGTAGTGTATCTATCGTAGCGCTGAACAGCGTGCACCGGAAGGTGCTCGCTTCAGTGATGGCGGAGAGGGTGGGAGCACCCCTGTTGAGGGGACTCGGAGTATTTGGGTCACCCAATGAGCTTGCTTGCGTTTGTACAAAACAATCCCTATTGATGACGGTTATTGTTGGACTTTTCATTCTTCATGTTTGATCCTCACCTCACTGCCAAGGGAGGTGTGGAGGATATTAAAGACATCGGGCGGTTTCACATCTGATTTTTGTGGAGATTCTGGGGTGTTTAGGTGAAATATGGATTGAGTAATGGTCAAATTGTTTGATTCGGATAGTGTTTCTCAAGCCATTCTGTAAGGTTTACTTTCATTAGCATGTCTTCTCCTACGGCTTTTCGGGCTTTTGTATTTGACGACCCAAACCCAAGTGCAAAATAATTCTGTTCCCCCAGTTGTAAATTTATTAGGGCCAACACACCCGAAGAGAATTCGCAAGTCCAAGATGCTCCACTTACGGTGTCAATCCGGGCACTAAGCAAGGTCAACATGCCAAAGACATTTTTCTGAGTCTTTCGTTTTACCCAATCTACCAACAATTCACCAGTGTTATGGTCCACTTCCATTGATTCGTTTTGAGGTG
>DAOWEE010000242.1 GCA_030638625.1 Methanosarcinales archaeon | reverse complement strand
TTCCCAGAATACTTTCACCCCGCTCTATCCTCACATTATTACCCCCATACGCCCTAACATCCACATAACTCAACAAAACACAAGGCGACACCGTATGAACAATCCATCCCCTCAAGCCTGTGGCCTTGACCTTGAAAGCTTCAAACCCTCCACCATAACCCTTGTAGAAGGCCCCTCACGTTTCGTGCCCGACCTGCTGCTGTACCTGTGCGCCCATACCGCAAACCGGCACCATCAGGACGTGGTCTTCGTGGACGGGGGCAACAGCTTCAACCCGTACGCCTTACGGAGCATATCAAAGGCACTGCAGGCAGACACAAAGACCGTGATGACAAAGACCCATATAGCCCGCGCCTTCACCGAATACCAGATGAACGACCTGCTAACCCAGCAGCTGCCGCCCGTCATCCAGAAATGGCAGCCAGGGCTTCTGGCAGTAGCATACCTGCCCCACCTCTTCGGCAGCGTCCACACCCGAAAACTGCTGGAGCAGGCACTTGAACACCTGGGCGAGTGCACCCGTACCCACGGCCTGACTACCATCATAACCAGCTACGGCGGGACCTGGTGGGGCGCCAGGCTGGTGGAAGAGCGTGCCGGCAGGGTCATCAGGGTCGTACAGCACCGCAAATTGCTCAGGATACTGGACGAAAACGACGTGTTGGAATTCATGCCCGTCCCGCCCGGCCAGATGCAGCTCAGCACGTACACGGCGGTGGTGTGAATGGGCAGGACAGTGCCCAGTTTCAGGATGCTGCTCGACAGTATCATCATGGAACTCGGGAATTTCAGGAGGGCGCTACGCCGGAACGACCAAGAGGTCTTTGACCGTGTCATGGACATGGCGCGTGAACACGCCTCCGCATCCGCAGTGGCGGCAACCATGGACCCCATGGACACCATAGTGCTGTCCATCCTCATCGAACAGCAAAAACAGATTGACGACCTGAAGGAGGACAGCCATGCCCCCCCTCCTTGATATCGATTACACGGACGGAAGCATTATCCTCTGGGTCATGCACGCAGGCAGGTGCACACCCCACAGGGTAAGATACCAGCCCCGCATATACCTGGAATGTCCTATCCACAACAAGCATCTCATCTCCACCCTGCCCCAGGTGCGGCAGGTCAGGGTCGAGCAGAAGATAACCTCCCTGGGTCAGGAGTCGCAGGATGTGCTTGCCATATCCCTGGATGACTGGAGCGGAGTATTTGGCTTGGCCGACATGCTGGAAAAGCGGGGCTGGAAGGCATACAACGTGGACCTGCCGCCCACCAGGCAGTTCCTGCTTGAGCGCGGCCTGTTCCCAATGGCACGGCTGGATTTACAACTGCACCTTGATGACGACCAGCAGACCACGGATTATACTACCCCGGAATTAACGACCCTGCGTTTGAACGTGACCCCACGGTCGGTAAAGAACCCCTGTTTCAGTGACCCGGTAAAGGAGATTCAGTTGGGCGAACACACCATCGAAGGCATGCCAGAAGCCGATATGATCGAAAGCCTGTCCTCATTGATCAAAGAAACAGACCCTGACGTGATACTGACACACGGTGGCGACAGTTTCCAGCTTCCCTACCTGTACCACAGGGCACAGGAAGCGGGAGCATCACTCCAATTGGGCCGGGGAAAGGACGAGCCGCCCCTGCAGAATAAGGGGCGGTCGTATTTCAGCTACGGCCGCATCATCTACAAGCCCGGCGGCTTCCCGCTAAAGGGCAGGCTGCACATCGATGAGCAGACCTTCATCTTTCGTGAAGGCGGGATGCGGGGTCTCATCGACCTGGGCAGGATAACAGGCATACCCCTGCAGCAGTTATCAAGGCTCAGCCCCGGCAGTGCGGTCACAGCCCTGCAGATGGACCAGGCACTCAAGGACGGTGTACTGGTTCCCTGGCGGCGCAACCTGTCAGAGAACTTCAAGACCGCAGAAGAACTGCTGCGCGCGGACAGGGGAGCGCTGATACTGGAACCCAGGGTGGGGATATACGAAAATACGGCAGAGATGGACTTCACCAGCCTGTTCCCCCACATCATGGTCACAAAGAACATCTCTCCCGAGACCGTGCTGTGCGACTGCTGCCCGGACTCGTCCGTGCGGGTACCGTTTACCGGATACAACATCTGTCAGCGCCGGGTGGGGTTAATTCCCAGAGTCATTGAGCCACTGATCAAGCGGCGTTTGACCTATAAGAAAATGGCAGACGGCGGCAGCGAAGAGCACCGGATGATGCAGAACGTATTGAAATGGCTGCTGGTCACCAGCTTCGGCTACATGGGATTCAACAAGGCCAGATTCGGACGGATAGAGTGCCACGAATCCATCACTGCCTACGCCAGGGAGATACTGCTCCAGACAATGGAAATTGCACAGGGTATGGGATTTGAAATACTCCACGGTATAGTGGACAGCCTATGGGTAAGGGGCAGCGGTAATCCGGAGGAGTTATGCAACCTCGTCAGCGGGACCGTGGGGATACCGCTGGAACTCAAAGGGCACTACCATTGGATAGTGTTCCCGTCCAACCGACACAACCGGGCAGGGGCCATGAACCGATACTTCGGCCTGATGACGGACGGGAAACTGAAGGTTAGGGGGATTGAACTGCGCCGCCGCGATACACCCGAATTCATCAGGCGGCTGCAGCATGATATGCCGGAAAGATGAAATGTGCCCGCACTGTGGATGAACTGTACGGTACCATCCCCTGCGTGCTGGATGTGGTACACCGTTATGCTGATGAGATATTAAACGGCGATGTCGACCCCGCAGAACTGGTGTTCACCACCCACACCCGGCACAGGCTTGAAGATTACCGGCAAAAAGGGAGCCAGGCCGCGGCCCTGTACCAACTCCGTGAAGAGGGTGTGGAGGTGCAGCCCGGGCAGGCTGTGCAGTACATACACACCGACCACAGGTCACGGTACTATCACAACAGGGTAAGGGCAGCTGAACTGATTGACACGGACACGGTGTATGATAAAAAGAAATATTATGATATTACGCTCCGGGCCGCTGAGAGTATATTGCGTCCTTTCGGATATGACAGGGATGTGCTGGATGATGTGGTAATGGGAAGTGCACAGATGAGAGTGGAGGATTTTGCCAGATTATACTCGATTGATGTAGATGATATAAGCTAATAATCCTCGAGTATAGTCGAACAATATAAGTACTGTTAACTCTAACATAATACACATGCTTGAACAGTCGATACGCCTTTGGAACCCCTGGTGGGCAGAAAAAAGTATGCCTCAAGACCTTATAGGAATAAAACGTGATGTAACAGATTCAATAATAAAGTCTCTCGATACTCCCCATATCAAAGACGTTATCGGGGTCAGGCGCTCAGGCAAAACAACAGTGCTCTACCAGGTGGCAGCATACCTGATGGACATTGGCGTGGCACCAGAGCATATCTTGTTCCTGAATTTCGATGATCCAGCAATAAACGCTGCACCGCTGGATGAGATACTTACCAGCATATATAAAATAAATCCGGAAATATCGCACTTATTCCTTGATGAGATTCAGCAAAAAGAAGGATGGGAGCGTTGGGTCAGGACTCTGTATGACACAAAACGTTTCAGCCAGATATTCCTTTCAGGGTCATCTGCAAGTCTGCTGACCCAGGACATAGGCCGTGTGCTGTCTGGCAGGCACATCACGTTTGATGTAACACCGTTCTCTTTTACTGAATATCTTACAAAACGTGGATGGGAAAACCTTGAACCAGAATATCTAATGTATAACAGGGATAAGATACTGTATTACCAGAAAACATACCTTGAAGAAGGTGGTTTCCCTGAAACTATCGGGATGAACGAGTTCAACCAAAAAAAGATATTAACATCTCTATATAGTGATATAATTGCCAGGGACATCTCTGCAAGGTTCGGTGCATCACATGAAGTTGCTGCAAAGATATGCCAGTTGATGATTACAAATTCAACCAGTGAATATTCATTTAATAGTGTGGCAAAGGCGGCACATATAGCAATTGAAACCGCTGAAAAATATATTGGATATCTCAAAGAATCTCTGTTGATAATTGACCTGCCTGTTTTTTCATACAAACTCAAGAGCCAGTTTAAGCAGAACAAAAAGACATACACAGTAGATACTGGACTCAGGAATGCCATATCGTTCAGGTTTACACCAGATATGGGTAAACTTGCCGAAAATGCAGTATTCCTTGAACTTAAAAGACGCAATGGTGAGATTTATTACTGGAAAAGCAGTGGTGGTTATGAAGTTGATTTTGTACAAAAGACAGGTCAGCAGGTGCAGATATTACTACAGGTATCATGGGATGTGCGAAACGATAAGACCCGCAAACGGGAATTGCGTTCACTCTGCCGTGCATGTGAAGAGTTCGGAGTTGTCAATGCAATGATATTGACAGAGGACACCGAGGAGATAGAAGAACAAAATGGTGTTAAGATTACTTATTATCCTCTATGGAAATGGCTGCTTGATATCTAACCGATGTAAGTACGGCAAGAGAATCGTTATGGATTAGAGCGTTATTAGACTCACGCCCGCAGCATAGTTAACAGCATCTTGAACCGCTGCCGGCCCTGTACAGCATGGGGTACATTCGCTGGCATTACCACCATCTGGCCCGCTGTTGCATTCACCTTTTCGCCGCCGATGGTGAGTTCAGTTTCCCCGTCCAGTACCTGTACCACTGCATCAAAAGGGGCTGAATGTTCGCTGAGCCCCTGGCCCGCATCAAAGGCGAACAGGGTGATGGTGCCTGCCTTGTTTTCGATAAGTGTGCGGCTGACCACTGAGTCTGTTGAGTATTCTATGGAATCGGCCAGGTCGAGAGGTTTTGATGCTGGTATGCGGGTTCTCGGTTCAAGATTTATGTCCTTCATGTGGTTTACTCCTCAGTGTGTGATTAGAATCTATTGATTTAAAGTTGCTGTTCTACGTTAGCCAACCCTACACACCGTACATATCGTAAAAAATCCTGCGTTTTTGTACGATATATCGGAATGTTTATAAGCAATCCACAACGAATTAACAATATGGACGAACGAGAACTAATTGAGATACTCAATCCATTCAACTTCTGGAGAGCCAAACCCTTCACAGGAATCATTCGTCCTGAGTATCTGAACGACCTCATCAAACTCACTTCCACCGGGCAAGTTGTAGTTGTAACTGGTGTTAGAAGAAGCGGCAAAACCACAATCCTCATCCAGTTCATACATCACATAATTGAGAGCAAAACCACCGAACCATCGCAAACCATGTATGTGAACTTTGAGGATCCAAGACTGCCAATACAAAACGGTCATGATCTTCTTGACCAGTTAATGACTGCTCACCAGGCTTTTGTAGATACACGTGGACTGCGTTATCTCATCCTTGATGAAGTACAGCGACTTCCTCAATGGGAGCGCTGGGTAAGGATACAACAGGAAAAAAATCCTGGTATGCATATCATTGTGTCAGGTTCATCTGCAAAACTTTTATCAAAGGAACTTGCCACATTACTTACTGGAAGGCATCTGGACCTGGAAGTGTTTCCTCTTGACCTATCAGAATACCTCAGATTTCACGGAATTAATCCCGATGACCCGCTATCAGACGCTGAAAAAATCAAGAGCCTGGCATCAGAGTACATCTCAGCATCGACCTTCCCTGCAATAGTTCTTACACCCGAACCTGACCTTAAAGAAAGAATGGTTCTTCAGATATACCGTGATATCATCAACCATGATGTAGCCCGGAGATATGAAGTACGGGAGATTGAAAAATTAGAAGCAGTGGCTACCACGTTTATGGCTTCAGTCCCGGGTCCGGTTACACTAAACGGCACCAGACGTGCACTGGGTGGACGTGTTTCACTGGATTCGATCGATAGATTCTCTCACTACCTCGAAGAGCCATACCTTTTATTTTTCTTAAACACCCATTCATTTTCAGCAGGTAAACGAGAGCGAAGTCCCAGAAAAGTATATGCTGTTGATAATGGTCTGCTTCTGACGGTCTCACATCGTTTTTCATCAGACCGCGGGAAACTTCTGGAAAATGCAGTATTTCTCGACCTTAGAAGAAAAGGATGTGAAATATACCGCCTTATGGATAAAAAAGAGGTTGATTTTCTGGTTTGGAAAGGTACCAGACCCGCCGGGCTGATAAACGTATGTCTGGATGTTTCAGACGCATCGACAAAAGCAAGGGAGGTAGATGGCCTACGCAGGGCTATGCACCATTTTAATCTGGACAAGGGATTGATAGTGACGTTGAATTATAGTGAAACAATGCCTGTAGATGAAGGAATAATAGAATTCCTGCCATATAGGATATGGGCTTTGCAGAGAATAAAGGGCACACTGGATAATAGTTGATTATCCTAAACATGGGCTTATTGCGCTACTTCAGCCCGCCCAATCTTCTCAGCCAGTTTCGCCAGCACTTCCTTCCTCAACCCGCCAACGAACTTAATACTCCCAACCACCAGATGCCCGCCGCCGTTGATGCTGGCCCCCGGTATCTCATCATGCAACTCCCGCACCATTTGCGGAATATTCATAAGCACACCCCTGCTGCGAAGCACAACAAAATCCGGGCCGTACCCTAACGTGACAATCGCCTTATCAGGATACTTATGGCACAGCCTGTCGTGCACTTCACCGCTGGTCTTACCCGGCGGCGGGAACGTGAACTTATGGGCAAAGTTCTCAACATCCAGCACATGCATCAGTGCCCCGCTCGGCAGTTCCTGGGTTTTGACTGACGGCAGCGAAGCTTCCAGCTGGGTCTCGATAGCCTCGTTGGCTTGCTTCACCAAAAGCGGCACCAATTCCCTATGCCTCTTTAGATTACCCAGATTCAAAATGTCATAGGTAATACCCCTACCCTCGCTGAACCGCAGCCAGAAAGCCTCATAATCCAGCGCCAGTGCCATATCCTTAAGGTCGTCCAGATTGTACCGCGATGCAGCCAGTTCAATATACTTTGTAGCTTCGGGCGCTTCAGAACGGTCGCCAACTGCCGAAACTGCAGGAAGGTGGCGTATCTCCTCGGTCACGTCAGGATTTATCATCCTGGCAATTTCGGTACCCAGCATGCCCGTAGTTATACCGAAATCCCCGCCCACATGGGCCGGATTCACATGGGCAAGCAGGTACTGGTCAACCACCTCATCCGGATGATGATGGTCCACAACCACCATATCCATACCATACACATTCGCCTGCAGCATCGCAGGTACATCTTCCTCAGTGGAGCCGTTATCCATTAACAACACCAGCGGCATCTTCTGGCCATGCCTTGCATTATCATCCCATGCAAATGTTATGTCCCTGGTGATATCCACCATCTCGTAGAACGGCGCCTTACTGGGTGAACGCCTGTAAAAATGATATCCTGCATCTGAACCCCCCACCTCATTGATCAGCGGTAACACCGCTTTCTCAATAGCAATGGCAGAAGTAATACCATCTGCATCTGCATGATGGCGTAGCACGATAGGCCTTGAATGGAATATTGCCCTGCGAATCTCTTTGGCAACCTGCCGCATCTTTGGCTTTAATGCCTCCAGTATCGGGCTCTCTACAAGGAATTCCACATCATGAGGCTCAGAACGCTCATCCAGGGCATTCTCTATCTCCTCCCTGATGGCAGCCGAATCCGCACCCCACATCTGCTTTATTTCCCGTACCTCTATCTGCAATTCATTGTTCCTGGTATTGAGTTCGCCCACCACACGCGCAATCATATCTGATTCAATCTCAGGATATGAGCGCTGTCCTGCTTTTTCGAACGCAGCACACGGCACGGTACCGGTTTCATCGGCAATCGTGAATATGGTAGGGCCGCCGGTCTGCTTTATCTGGATTACCTCACCTGAAATATGCACCAGTTTACTGATATGATCACGAAGCCCGGATATCTGGGTGCGGGCAATATCCTTCTCAACCTCGATTATCTGGTACTCTGTAAGGCTCACTGGCACAAGGTCAATGTTGCCATTAGATGCGATGTTCTTCACCTGTACAAAAATAGTCTCCCCAACTTCAGGTGTTCGGGCCAGATTTTTCTGGTGTGCCAGACCCCGTGTGCGTGAGTTCAGGTTCACGAAAGCACCGAAATTTGCCAGGCTGTCCACCACCCCCTCATAAATCATATCAACCTCAAGGTCAGAG
>DAOWEE010000081.1 GCA_030638625.1 Methanosarcinales archaeon | reverse complement strand
GCAGCACTTTGGCAGGGGTGAACGGCACAGTGACGATTTTGTCAAACTTTCATTGAAATATGACCTGTCATTGCCACGCACATTTTCGCTCCTTGAACGGGCTCTTGTCCTGGTCGAAAGTACCTGTCTTGATCTTGACCCTGATTTCAATCTCATGGATGAAGTTAAAGCACTATCCAGGGAAGTTGCCAGAAAAAAGTATTCGCCCACAAAGATGATGGAAGATTTCCAGATGGAGTGGGATAACATCTATGATGCTTTTAAAAGCGTACCGTCCGGCATTAATGATATCTTTGAAACTTTAAGGATTATCAAAACGCTGAACATCAACAAACAGGAAACTGCCGCCAAAAAAAGGCAGTTCATTGACCGTATTTTACAAAGTCTATACCTTACTGTTTTGCTGATAGTGTCAGCTGCGTTACTGGTACTGGCACCAGAAGAACCGATTCTGAAGATAACAGGTATTAGCGGGTTCGCTATCAGCATCATTCTGGGCACAATGATGATTGTTAAAAAATAGGATTGTTGAACCGCTCTGCAAAGGCAATCTCTGAAATGTCGTGGCGCACACCTTCCTTACTGCCGCCGGGCGCAGGATAACCTACTGCAATCACTGCCATCAGTTCCAATGAATCGGGTGCTTCAAGAATATGGCTCACTTCGGCTTTACGGTTCAAGATCTCACCCAGCCATACGGCACCCAGCCCCATACCATGGGCTGCAAGTAACATGTTCTGTATTGCTGCACCGCATGCCTGGATATCCTTTGTATGGTCATACATCACATCTTCATCAAGGAATACTGCAATCAAAAGGGGTGCCTCCCGGATAATAGTGCCATACCGGGTGCATTCTGCCAGTGAAGCTGTAAGTCCTCTATCCCTGACCACCACAAAACGCCAGGGCTGGTTGTTCAGGCCGGAAGGCGCCCACTGGCCAGCTTCAAGTATCTCTGAGATTCGGTCAACTTCTACGGGCCGGTCCAAAAACTGCCTGACACTCCTGCGGGATTTGATAATATCAATTATCTTGACTGGTTCCATTGTAATCTACCTGGCTAATTCCTGCGCAGGGTTATGAACACTGCCATACATACGCCCATTATGGCAGCCAGAATCCCAAAACCGGGTTCTTCACGGGTAGCTGTAGGTACTGGTGTCGGTACTGGTGTATAAGTCTCCCCGGGACGCGGGGTTTGGCTAACAGCCGAGGGATTTCCTGAAGTGAATACTGGTGAGTTGGACACTTCTTCACTTCGATATCCCTGAAGGTCAAAGAATTTGGCTGTGGCCTTTGGTAACTCATACACACCGTCAGTATCTGCCTTTATGATATAGCTCATACTGACGCTGTCATCTTCATCTATTACTTCTTTGGTGTACAACTCACCGCTTAACAGAATTACGTTATCAGGTAACGGAGACTGGTCGAAAATCTCCACACTGGCTCTGACATCGCCAACATTCGTAGCAGTGACTGTGACTGTCAGGTTAGTGTTAGGCTCGGCTTTGGTCGGGCTTACAGTTTTCTCAAGAAGTATTTTTGAGCCATGTACAGTAATCTCGGGGCCGTCAGATGTCTGGTTGTACTCAATTCCATCCACAGTCCAGCTTGCTTTTGCTTCAGGAAGGGTATATCCATTCTTGTTTGGTTTTACAGGCTTGATAGTATATTTATAATCCTTAAATTCACCTGCTCCCAGGTCAAAATTCCACTGGAGAGAGGAACTGCCAATCAACTCAAAGTAATCCCCCATAGAATCTTCAAGTTCAATGCTATTCACTGCATAGGCGCCGTCGTTCCTGATGGTAATCTGTACAAATGCAGTATCGGTCATGAATACATCTTCCTTGGTGTTCTTTATGATAGTGATCATATTTTCGACCGTCAGGTCACCGCTGCCTGTAAAATTATGGCTTTCATCTTTTTGGTCTATACCTGTAACGTTAGCTGTAATTTCATAATCAGTCTCTTTCATGTCAGAGGGAACTATAAGTACAAAAGTTTCGACTGCCGATGCACCGTTAAGAATATCGTCAGGGGTAAAATGTGTCTTTTTATTTGCGCTGTACAAATCAAACTCCAAATCGCCAAAATCCACAGACATATCCACATCCTCCAAAGGAGCAGTGCCACTATTTTTTGCAGTTATTGTAACAGATATCTTTTTGTCATTAACTTTGTATGTAGCAGCATCTGTCTTGATTGAAATATCGATGTCAGGAAGGCCGCGCAGTTCTACGTCCACATCTGCCCAGGGTTCATAAGTATCGTCCTGCCAGTGAATATCACTAGCTGACATAATGTTAACAACAGTAACTCTCACTTCACCTTCATAAATGAACGAATCCCAGAGAAGCATGCTGTCATTGGCAACCAGCACATCGTCCTTATAAAGATTTATGCCCACGTATGGTGTATTTATCTGCCCTTTTCGATCTGTTCTTGGAAAGTCATAAGCTTCAACTCTGTATACACTATTTTTCAACGTATCTCCCCAGTACAATTTTGAAGATTTTTCATCTGCCCAGTACTTCAAATCCTCATCTTCCCATGCCTGTACCACTGAGCACATTACTGAAATCAAGAGCGTAGCAATGAGCAAATATTTTAATAGTAATCCATTTTTTAAGGTCATGATTAAACACCGGATATAATAATATTGTGGACACTAATGTTACATATCTTTTTTTGTTGTAACCAAAAAATGAAGGTTTTGATAAGAATCAATAACCTGTGGCCTTTGCCAGCTCTAATGAAGAACTTTCAAGATGGGAATTACTTATTACTACAAAAACGATATTTCCTTTATTCCAGATAATCTGGTATTTGGGTAATTGACTGCCTCCAGAATATTTGTATTTTATAATTCTTGTGGCATCATGTCCATTAAATGAGATAGCAGTAAATCTGTCCCCTGTGGCCAGTGGTTCATACTGTGCTTTATAATCTGAAATGAATTCCAAAGCTGCCTGTTCTGAATTTAATTCAATTATATCCAGGAAAACATCAATATTTTCAGTATCCCGGTAGGCTCCTTCTCTTGCATCAACAATATTTTCTGAATATTCATTGTAATCTGATATCGGAAGTATTCCTAAAATCTCATAGCCAGCAGGTAATTGCTCCACTATGACCATTGAATCAAGGCTGTAATTATCTGAAACTGTTGACGTGTTGTCCGAAATTGAAGATGTATTATCTGGGGTATCTACCAGATTTCCATCACTGGTATTTTCCGTACAACCTGATAATAAAATAATTGAAACTAAAAAACTAATGATTAGCAATTTTTTTTGTGATAACATAATCTATTCCCCTATGACTATTAACGGTACATATGAATTTAACTCAAAAAAAAGAAAGAAGAAGGGATGAAATCCCTTCATCTATAGTTTGTTTATTTAATCACGCTGTCTGAGTACCAGATATGCTACTGCGAGCAGACCTGCTACAGCGAAGACTGCCTCAAAACCAGGCTCTGGGGTAGGCTCTGGGATAGGCTCTTCTGTGGGTTCTGCAGTTGGTGCTTCGGTTGGTGCTGCAGTGCCGTCCTCAGTTCCGTCTTCTCCATTGGTTCCAACTTCAGTTGCAGTTGCAGTTGGAGAAACAGGTGTTGCGGTTGCGGTTGCGGTTGCGCCGCCACCAACAATAACTTCCTGGACTATGGCTGCCATGGTCTCAGGCTCATTGACCCTGATACCGAATCTGCCGCCAAGGATATCTGTAACGTCATCTCCGGCAAGGGAAACATCGTCATCGTTGTCCATAGTGAGTGTTCCTGTAGTGGTAGTTATTGTATAACCATCGATAACGTCATCATCGCCATTCTTGATTTCAACTACTTCTGTAGAAATCAGGTCGATATTGCTGACTTTAACGAGGTTGGTGTTCATACCGGCAAAGACGGTCTCGACAGTGAAGTTTATGACAACGGTGTCAGTTGATGCACCAAGGTCTTCTTCATATACAAAGAATAAACCTTCAGTTACAACTTCATTATCAATTTCTTCGCCATCCTGAGTGAGGGATATCCATGCTTCGCCACCATCTACATCAATTTCAAGTGCGGTGAGGCCCCAGCCATCTGCAAGGGACAAGGATTCGCCCACTCTCAGAAGATGGTCATCATTGTCATCTTCATCGAAGAGTTTCTCGCTGATTCTCCATGTACTGGTGTTGGTAACTACGAAGTACTTGGCACCAAGCCATGCAACATAGTAATCGCCTGGAGTCTCTGGATCTTCCCAATCACTTGTAGAATAGGTCAGATTGCCTTCACCAATTGTGAGTTCTGCATCTGCACCACTGCCTGAAATGGCTGTGAGCTCTTCCTGACCGATTTCATCATCCAAATCATAGAACAATAGAGCAGGATTACCTGCTGATGTAGCAGCAAGATTGAAGAATTCATCTCCTGTTGGGGTAGCATTTACAATTCCAATTAATTCATATGTACCCGGTTCTGTGATTGTTCTGACAACGGCTGCCATGGTCTCAGGCTCATTGACCCTGATACCGAATCTGCCGCCAAGGATATCTGTAACGTCATCTCCGGCAAGGGAAACATCGTCATCATTGTCCATTGAGAGTGTTCCAGTAGTAGTAGCTATTGTATAACCATCGATAACATCATCATCGCCATTCTTGATTTCAACTACTTCTGTAGAAATCAGGTCGATATTGCTAACTTTAACGAGGTTAGTGTTCATACCAGCAAAGACGGTCTCGACAGTGAAGTTTATGACAACAGTGTCATCTGATGCACCAAGGTCTTCTTCATATATAAAGAAGAAACCTTCAGTAACAACTTCATTATCAACTTCCTCACCATCCTGAGTGAGGGATATCCATGCTTCGCCACCATCTACATCTATTTCAAGTGCGGTGATACCCCAGCCATCTGCAAGGGACAGGGATTCGCCTACTCTCAGAAGATGGTCGTCATTGTCATCTTCATCGAAGAGCTTCTCACTGATTCTCCATGTACTGGTGTTGGTAATTACGAAGTACTTGGCACCAAGCCAGGCAACGTAGTAATCGCCAGGAGTCTCTGGATCTTCCCAATTGGTTGTACTATATGTCAGATTGCCTTCACCAATTGTGAGTTCTGCATCTGCACCACTGCCTGAGATGGCTGTGAGCTCTTCCTGACCGATTTCATCATCCAAATCATAGAACAACAGACTTGGATTACCTGCTGAAGTGGCAGCTAGGTTGAAGAAGTCTGTTGGTGTTGTAGTATTAACAACACCTATGAACTCATAAGGTGCTGCTACTTCTTTAGCAGCTGATGCAGAAGGCACCAGTGCTGTGAACATGGTCAGCACCATGAGCGCAGATATTAATACTGCTGAAATTTTTTTATTCATTTATTTTCCTCCGAATTAATTTTATTAGATATCCACCCGCCAAAGCGGGTTTCATCATGTGAGTGATAATCGCATGTCGCTGACAGAACCGCTATTAGCGTTCTATCGGAGTCACTTTCCACCTGCATCATTGCAAACCAGAATGGTTCGACAATTTCCGCAGGTGGTTTTATCACCCTCGTAATCCCGTCATATTATGGATTATAAGTGTTCTATAAGTTATTACCCTTTTAAATCTTTTGTGGTCAAATAATGACCAAAACAAGCATTCGGCTCCATTGTGACTAACGAAATTGAGTACACATATTGTCGAACTGTAGCTTCCAATTCATATATCTGCCTCATGTGCCAACCTGGCAGGCAGGCCTCTTACACCCAGATATTCTTTCACAGTTTCCACAGTATATTCACCAAAATGAAAAATACTCGCCGCCAGTGCCGCATCAGCATGTCCCTCAACAAAAGCATCGTACATATGTTCAGGCCCGGATGCACCTCCTGAAGCAATCACCGGAATATCCACCCCATCCGAAACAGCCCTGGTAATAGGAATATCATACCCGTCATAAGTACCGTCACGGTCCATACTGGTCAATAATATCTCACCCGCACCCAGCTCCTCCACCTGCTGCGCCCAACGCACCGCATCAATACCAGTCGGGGTGCGCCCACCGTATATCACCACCTCATACCAGACAGGACTGCCGTCCTCCAATGTTATGATAGTCTTATCCTGCTTGTCCCTGACATCCATATTACGACGGCAGTCGATAGCAGTCAAGATACACTGGGAGCCGAAAATCTTCGATGATTCACCTATCAGGGCCGGTCGCTTAACTGCGGCTGTGTTTATTGACACTTTATCAGCACCGGAACGTAGTATGGTCTTGATATCCTGAATTGAGTTGATACCCCCGCCAACGGTCAGGGGGATAAATACCTCATCAGCTGTGCGCTCAATCACATCAATCATGGTATTACGGCCCTCATGGGATGCAGTAATGTCCAGGAATACCAGCTCATCAGCTCCCTGACGGTTATATTCCTTGGCAAGCTCAACCGGGTCACCGGCACGTCGGAGGTTCTCAAACTCAATGCCCTTGACCACGCAGCCGCCTGCTTCATCAAGGGTCACATCAAGACATGGTATTATTCGTTTAGTCAGCATCAGTTTACCTTCGCGCACTTCATCGACTCATTACTTTATCTTAGTACATAAAGTATAACTTTATGTGCTCAAGTAAATCCGAGCGTAGTAAGGATTTTCTTGTATTTTCCATTGACAATCATGGAAACATATTTTACAGCCAACACCCATTCTTGAGCATCATATCTTATTAACTGCACCATATTATACGATTACTATACTGGAGGATAATAACTCAATGTCAAATTTCCCTAACAAAAAACCTGTGCTGGTCACATGTGGACTGCCCTATGCCAACGGCAAGTGCCACATAGGACACCTGCGCACATATATTCCTGCAGACATATTTGT
>DAOWEE010000288.1 GCA_030638625.1 Methanosarcinales archaeon | reverse complement strand
GAACAACCTGCCATGGATACCGCCTGGTTCAACGAACTCACCGGATCGATCTTCACATGCTTCTCCTCAATGAATCCATCATCCCCGATAGGTACATTCAACTGCCGTGCCAGTTCCTGCGACCCATCAGCAGCCTCCAGCGAGGGGCACAGCACCACCATATCGAACTCATCATCCTCCCTGGAGTTGAGCAGTGTATCCTCATACCGTACCCTCAGTCCGTCTTTTACAGGGGTTATCTGGGCTATCCTGCCCCTGATGAATTGCACCCCCTCCTTCTGTGTATTGTAATAGAACTCCTCGAACCGGCGCCCTGCAGCCCGCATATCAATGTAGAACAGCGTCACCTCAGCGTCCTTGTTCATCTTCTTCACCAGATGCGCCTGTTTCATGGAATACAGGCAGCATACCCGGCTGCAATGCTTGTTGTATTTCTCGAAATCCCGGCTGCCCACGCACAGCACGAACGCAACCCGGTTGGGCAGCGTGCCGTCCGATTTTTGCAGACGCATACCCGTATGGCTCTTAGCAGAGAGCATATCCTCGAACTCTACCGCAGTGATAATATCAGGATGGTCAGTATTGTATTCCTCAATACGCGATATGTCAAAAGGCTTAAAACCGGTGGCAATCACTACCGAACCCACCTTCATATCCTCGGTCATGACCTCATCCTCAAGCCTGACGGCGTCCACAGGACATACCTTCACGCATGCGCCGCAGTCAATGCATTTTTCCTTATCAATGATATACGCCTGGGGTATGGCCTGAGCAAATGGCAGGTAAATAGCATCCACAGGACATATACCAGCACACCTGCCGCATGAGGTGCACGCTTCCACATCCACGTACCTGGGGGAGTGTTTCAACGTAACCATATAGTCGCCCACGTTTCCCTGTACGCTGTCCACTTCCGTGCTTGTGAACATGGTAATATCAGGATGATTGTGCACTGCCACCATCTTAGGAGTCAATATGCACTGGGAACAGTCATAGGTCGGAAACGTCTTGGACAGCCCAATCATATGCCCGCCGATATATGGTTCCTTCTCCACCATCACTACCTCATGGTCATCTGCCAGTTCCAGTGCTGCGGTTATGCCTGCAATACCGCCGCCCACCACCAGTACCCTGTCAACCAGGTCCTTTTCAATAGGCACAAGTTCAGACAATGCAGCCATCCTGGCCACTGACCCCGCAATCAGGGACTTTGCCTTAGAAGTTGCCTGTTCAGGTTCATCGGGATGTACCCAGGAATCCTGCTCCCGCAGATTGGTTATCTCCAGCATCATGGGATTGATACCCGCTTTTTCAGACATTTTCCTGAACGTTTCCAGATGGAGTTTGGGAGAACATGACCCAATTACTACCTTATCCACTTTACCGTCCTTGATGTCCTGTTCAATGGAACCCTGACCGGCACTGCTGCATAAATAATCCTGGATATTTACCGATACCACATTGTCCAGTCCCTCCACTGCCCCGGCCACGTCCTCCACATCGACCACATCAGAGATATTGCCGCCGCACCTGCACAGGTACACGCCTATCTTATCACCGCTCATTACATCCTACCCCCTCAGCCTGTCGATGAATTCCTCATTTTTTATAAAATTCAAGTCCACGCCCACATCTTCAGGTGAATAGCCCATGGCAATGGCCAGCAACTGAGAATAATGCAACACCGGGATATTGTATTCATGCCCGAACTTATCCTTTATTTCTACCTGTCCGAAGTCCAGTTGCAAGTGACAGAAAGGACACGCATTGACAATACAGTCCACACCCGCTTCAGCAATATGCAACAGCTTGGCATCTGCCATTTCCAGAGACTTATCCAAAAGTGCGGAACGCACGCCGCCACCTGCACCGCAGCAAGCCATTTTATCCTCGTAATCTATGCTCTTAGCACCCAGGGCCTCTACCAGTTCATCAAAGAACACAGGATTCTCCACAGTCCCCATATCCCGGTCTTTAGATGGCTTAATGAGATGACAACCATAGTGCAGGGCCACCTTCAGCTCCAGTGGACGCTTGATGGCATCTTTAACCTTATCAGGCCCGAACTCCTTTGACAGAAATTCTATGATATGCCTAACTTCGGCTGAACCCTTATACTTCATATCAACTTCGCCCAGGTGCTTATTGACCTGCCTGGCCAGCCCCGGGTCATTTTTCAGTTCATGGTTGGCATCTGCCAGTGAACCAAAACAGCCATTGCAGATGGTTAGCACATCCCGGTCCATCTGCTCAGAGAGCACGATATTCCTTGCCGCGAGAGTAAGCCATGTGACCTTGTCAAATGACCTGAACACGCCTGGAGCCGGACAACATGATGCACCTGCCAGGTCGGCCCAGTCTATACCCAGACCGTCCAGCACCAGTTTGGTGGCCTTCTCGATGCCTGGATACCTGTTAGGTATGATACAGCCCAGAAACAGCGATACAGGTTTCATTGGCCTTCCTCCGCCACTTCACTTCCCTCATTCCGGACAAGTTGTACAAAACCTGTGACCTCCACCAGCTTTTTTACCTGTTCAAGAGCATCTGGATATTTGTGGACCGTTTCCGGGAGTTCATCCATACCCAGCTCTTTTCGTCTCTCCCGGTTGGCATCATTAATGGGTACTGCATGCCCCTTATCTATCACCAGCCCGGCTACTTTGCGATGGTCGGGCAGCATTAGCCCCATGTGAACCGATTCAGTCCTGAGAGTAAGTATCCCGTCCACTATTTTTATACCCCTGGGACAGCGCTCCTGGCACTGGTAACAGGTTGTGCACATCCATAAATCCTCATCATGGTAAACATCCTTGTTACGTCTTGCAGACAACACTAAACGTCTGGTGTTCAGGCTGGTATAACGTCCTGAAGGACAGCTTCCGGTACATGTCCCGCACTGCATGCAGGTCAAAAAAGTCAAACCCTCATCTTCCAGCAGTTTTACAGGTTCTTTTGTCATAGTTACACTCCTATTGATTATAAAAAAAATAATCGCGGTTTACGGCGCTCAAATAGCATCTATTTAACCAACATTGATATAAGTGATTATTATAACTATTGTTTTTGTTAATAAATGTTTGCAGGGTTTTGTACACACCGAACAAAGCAGGATTTGTTATTCTAACGACTGGATTCATTCAGTACGGTTATTGCACTTACCGGACAGGCACCCACACATGTTTTGCAAAAAAGGCAAAATGCAGGTTCCTTTGCATAATACATGATTCTGCCGTCATCCATTTGCCGCATATCCCAAATGCTGGGACCTTTGGGACATATATGCCTGCAACGTCCACATCCAGTGCATGAGTCAGCAACTGTAATTTTCACTGGCATTCATTCATATTACAATTTTCTAAAGAATATATATTATTGGATTGGATATTCTCAAAAAAAAACAGTCAGATGACACAAAAGTATTAATACTAATAAAAATCACTTTATTATATTAATTTGTTTCAAAAAATAATTTGGCAGGATTTAGGTTACTTCTAGCGAGATATGTATATGGATAATTCAAGTGAAAGATTGATTGATGTAATTAGTGCATCGCTATCAAATATTACCGCAGGAATCGTATTGATTATCATTACGGTTTTAGTATACTTAGAGATGTTCAGTCTTTTAAGACATCCGCTGTTTACTGGATTTCTGGCAATGGTGTTTTTTATCACAGCTTATCTCAGCATGGTATCTGAGAAAAACCATATAAATAAAAGCAGTCTGTTAAACCTTGACCTTAACGGAATTATAGCTGGCATATCGCTTTCTGTAGTCTCGATACTGGGTTCAATTGGTCATTTTGAAGTTGTGCGCAACTTTCTTTTCCCACTTATACCAGGTGTAGTACTGGTGACAGTAGCCCTCGGAAGGGCATTTGTAAAAACCAGTGGACCAAATAATGGAATTCAACGCACTGACCCTTGCACCATACTGGGCGGCCAGATCCTTATTCTTTATGCAATTCTGTTGTACCTGGGTTATGCATCAGTTACCTGGAGTCCTGTGTTCCCCATGTTTGTGGCAGCGGCACTCTATACCACACTGTTCATGGAAGTATTGCCCCATTTAGCAGCCAGTTCGCAGGATGTACACAACATAGCTGTCTGGATGGCTGAAATTGAAGAAAAAGCCTATAACCTTAGAATTGAATTCGAGTCAATCAAAATAAACCGTGATGATCCAAATCTGGCAGAAAGTCTTGACCGTCTCAATACCATCCAGAGGGCTGTAGCCCAACTCAAGGAATTGAGCGGTTCTATTATGCTGGGCGAAGTTGCCCAACCAGGCTTTGAGATTCAGAAGGTCACAACAAGGCATGTCGTGACAAAACCTTCAAATAGTGATTGGAACATGCCTGATGCACAAGCGTTGGGTATAGAAACCAACGAACTCGAAGACTTGATCAGGCCAAAAACCACTGAAGAGATATTCTATGAGAATATACAAAAAGAAATTGATGTTCATGGATTGGGCACTATAATTAAAGAAGCGAAAGAGATGCGTGAATCCATGTATGCACAACGAAAGACTGTAGAAGATATAGATATTTAATCATGGACCTTACGCTACTTCTTGAAAATGTAAAAGCTGGCAAGATTGATATTGATGAAGCCTTAAAACAGATACAAATCAGCAATATCCATACCCTAAGCCATGTCGCCTGTATCGACCCACACCGTATGAAACGTACCGGGATACCAGAAGCGATTTATGCTCCAGGGAAAGATGTTGACGACCTGGTTAACATTGCCCTATCACATCTTGAACATCAGTCAACTGTCATTATCACCAGGGTTTCGGATGAACAGCTTGATGCTTTGAAGCAAAATCATCCTGTGGAATGGAACAGGCATGCCAGGATTGCTGTATTACGAAAGGACAATTCACAGGTTGAATCAACCGGTGGGGTAATCGGTATCATCACAGCAGGAACTGTAGATATTCCTGTGGCAGAAGAAGCAAAGGTCACTGCTCAGGAGATGGGGGTGACAGTGCATACCATTTATGATGTGGGTGTTGCCGGCATTCACAGGCTGTTCCCTAGCCTGGGAGAAATGATAGAGAAAAGTGTGGACGCCATAGTAGTGGCTGCTGGCCGGGAAGGGACACTCCCCACCATTGTATCAGGTCTGGTGGATGTTCCGGTGGTTGGTGTACCGGTCTCATCAGGATACGGAGCAGGGGGCGGCGGGAAGGCAGCTCTCCATACTATGTTGCAATCGTGCTCTGTGCTGAGCGTGGTGAACATTGATGCCGGATTCGTGGCTGGAGCCTATGCTGCCAGAATTGCTAACATGCTCGCTAAAGCACGACGTATAAAGTAATATTACATTTAGAAATGTATGCGGTCGCCAGTCTTGATACCGCCAATGACCTCTTGCAGCAAATCATCAATGTGGTCTGCATTTCTCTGCAGCATTTCTAAAGGAATGAGTAGTTCCTTTGTACCCAGGTCATCAATGGCCACCATATAGGACAAGCCCAGTTCTTTATCATCATCCTGATACACAAGTGTACCAAAAGGCAATTGATGGTTCAATTTGACCATTGCAAACCCGGCATCCTTTTCCGATATATCGCCCAACAAGGGTGAATAGAACATCAATACACTATATTCTTCCTTTTCAGACAGCCCCAACCATATCTTGGTGCTGCCAGCCGGGAAAACATACCTGTGAGAGCCCCTGTTGCCCTGAATTTCATGTTCAATTCCCTCAGTATCGAGTATCTTTTCCAATTGTATCCTGATTTTTTTTAGGTTTGCAGATGTCATATTCATCTACCCCTTGACTTCATCGTAGCCAATCTCTTCCTTTGTCAGGTAACACGCAGGGTCATCAGCCCATACATTGTCATATATGGCCTCTGCCCTGACCCTGAAGTTGCCATTGCAGATTTCCAGCCATTTACATTTTGCACACCTGTCAGCATTGGCTTTAATCAGTGGTTTACGGTCCTTGAGGCCGGCCATCAACTTATCATTGGTATCCATCCATATCTCACTGAAAGGTCTCTCCTTTACATTACCAAATGAATAATGTCTCCAGAACTGGTCAGCATGGACTGAACCGTCCCATGATACACAGCCGATACCGATACCAGTGGAATTGCCCTGGTTCATCATAAGCAATTCATATACCTCGGCAGCACGCTCAGGGTCCTCTTCCAGCAGTCTGAAATAAACATACGGCCCGTCACAGTGGTTGTCAACAGTGAGCACTTCCATAGGGAAACCTTTGTCATGCATCTCCTTTGTCTTGTCCATGATAAGGTCCACTACACGGCGGCTCTCTTCATGGGTCAGGTCCTCTTCCACCATTTTTGAACCCCGGCCTGCATAGACCAGATGGTAGAAACAGACCCTTGGAATACCTTCCTCATAAAGCAGGTCAAAGATAGCAGGGATGTCCTGTGCGTTCTTCTTGTTAATCGTAAATCTCAGGCCAACCTTGATGCCTTCCGCTTTACAGTTTCGCATACCCTGCAATGCCGCATCAAAAGCACCCGCCACACCCCTGAACTTATCATTTGTCTCCCTCATGCCGTCCAGTGATACACCTACATAGGATAGGCCGATGTCTTTCAATACCTTGGCCATCTTTTCATCAATCAGGGTGCCGTTAGTGGAGATAACTGCACGCATGCCCTTATCCCTTGCATACATTGCAAGTTCAGGCAGGTCTTCCCGCATGGTGGGTTCGCCACCAGAGAATAATATTACGGGTGCACCAAACTGTGCCAGGTCGTCTATCAGTTCCTTGCCCTGCTGTGTGGTCAGTTCATCCGTATACTCAATATCCCTGGACTGGGCATAGCAGTGCACACAATGCAAGTTGCAGCGCCTGCCCATATTCCAGACCACTACGGGTTTTTTATCTTTTGAAAACTGCAATAAGTGAGATGGAAGTTTGCCTGATTCCCGCCCGTACCTCAGGGCATCGGATGGTTCAACTGTCCCACAATAAAGTTTTGAAATGCCTATCATCTATATTCCCTCAATCGTTATTTACTCAATATTATAATTCATGTTCACCAACAGCATCTTCCTTTCTTCATCAAGATTTATCTCGATAGAAGATGCATTGTCATCCAGGTATTTTTCCACATGGAAGGTGACACCTTTCTCGATATGCTTAACATCCCTGGCAATTTCCTTATCGACAGTTGCAATACCAAGTTGCTGGCAACAGCCGCCACTAGTCACTGACAAGCGCACCGCAGGTGTTTTTTCCTTCTCCAGTTCAGCCTTTATAAACGCAATGGCCTTATCATCTACAATAAGTTCAGTCATATTATATACCAAATTCTTTTTTCATAGTACATAAAGTATAAGTTTATTTACTCATGTAAATCCGACCGTATGAAGGATTTTCTTGTTTCATTTATCAATGCATTGAATGTATACTCATTTGAAATAATATTAACCTGGATTTTATATATATTTAATGTATTGGAAGTTGGGTGCCCTATGGCTGCCACAACTACACCCTCATCATTCAACATCCCAATGACTTCATCCTTGCACCCCATCTGTGATGCCATCTCTAAGAAATTCCGGACCATCATTGAACTGGTAAAAACAACTGCATCAACCGTTTTGTCCAGAATTGCCTGTATCAGTTCTTCCTGTGCACTCCCCCTAACAGGTATGGCAATCTCATAGACCTGTGTTTCAAAAACTTCGGCTCCAGCAGCCTTCAACCCCTCTACCAGTATTGGTGCACCATGAGAACTCCTGGCAATGTCCACCACCTTCCCTTGCACATCATTTCTGATGGCTTCAACCAACCCTTCTGAACTGTACGACTCTGGCATGAACGAGATCTCAATCCCCTGTTCCAGTGCCGCTTCCCTGGTCTTGGGACCGATAGCAATGGTGGTAATGCGGTTCAGGGCAGTGATAAATGCATCCCGGTCAGTTACCTTATCCAATGTATGGTCTATGCCATTGGCACTGGTAAAAATTACAATATCAGACTGTCCGGCCAGTATCCGTGAGACAAAACCGTCAAAATGCTCATCCCTCTTATCCAGTATCTCTATCATGGGAGCGGATATAACATCAAACCCGGCAGTCCGGCATACCTGAATCGAATCCTGTTCGTAGCGGACGGGCCGCATTATGGCAACCGTAGGTCTGGTTTCGGTGTTGGTGACGGTTGTACTGGTCATGTTGTTGTTGCTGTTGCCATTGTTTTTGGTACTGCCCATAATTCCCATCAAAACTACCTGAGTTCACCCAGTTCATCATGCAGGGTGACCACACCGCCTATTATGGTAATGGCCGGAGCCTTGACGCCTCTCTCCTCTGCCAGCTTGACAATGTTTTCCAGTGTACCTACTGTGGT
>DAOWEE010000379.1 GCA_030638625.1 Methanosarcinales archaeon | reverse complement strand
TGGCCGTTGAAGAGACTGGAAGTATAGTCAAGTCTGTACATTTTTTGAAAATTTACACCGGCAAAACCCGTATGACCCATCCTGTATCATTAGACCTGCTACGGTATTTCAATGGCGAAACTGTGGATTTTTCATGTTATGATATAGACCTGTCTGGTTTCACACCTTTCCAGCAGCAAGTTCTGACTGCTGCACAGTCCATCAGATGGGGTAACAGCATTACTTATTCCCAACTTGCCAGTTTGATAGACAGGCCAAAGGCAACGAGGGCTGTGGGCACTGCCCTTGGCAATAACAGGGTCCCTGTAATCATACCCTGCCACAGGGTAGTCTCAAAAAATGGGATTGGCGGATTTTCCTGTGGGGTGGAAGTAAAACAGAGATTATTGGAACTTGAATCAATAAAGGTTTAGGCCGGTTTTTCCACTTCGGGCGGGGTTACAACAACCCATCTATTGAATCTCTGGACTTGCTTCTGGTGTTCTGAAAAGACCTTGACCTTCAATATTCTGGTTTCGTCTGGTCCGACATAAACTTCTTTCGAACTGCTTATTTCAGTATCAGGTCTGCATTCCGTTTTGGTCCAATCAAAAGCGAGGCATGTGTAGACCGTTACTGTAAAATTGCCGCCAAGGCTCTCGTTATTTGTGATTTCGATTGTATATTCAGTTCCTGTAATATTATTTTCAAAAACTGAAATTCGTGCCAGTCTATCTTCATAATAAGAAAAATCTGTAATTGTCTTTAGCTCATAAGTATGGTACATGGGGTCATTTGGATATTTATCAGCATTGTCACCATATCCATCGCCATCGGTATCTGCCCATTCATTTGAATCATCAGGAAAAGTATCAATAGCATCGTGATATCCGTCATCATCGCTGTCTGCACCAATACTGGCATTTAGCGGGTCCAGGTCTATGCTGTCTATGTAAGAATCTCCGTCTGAGTCGGGGTTATATGGACTTGTTCCACTATTGTTTTCGGCATTGTCACCTATACCGTCACCGTCTGAATCTTCCCAATCAGATGGGTCTTCAGGATAAGCATCGACTGGATCACGGTGTCCGTCACCGTCAGTATCGGGTGCTTTGAGACATCCGGCAAAGGATAGAGAGAACAAAACGATGAAAAGTATAATTACAATATTTCTTATTGACATGACAACACCTGAATGTGAAAACGCTAACTGTTGTGGAATATAAGCTTGTTAAATATATACTTTTGCCTACACAAAATATATATGCATTTACACCAATTGTAAAGTATGGTAAAAATAGACCGGATTAATCTTGCAAATAAAGGATACACCAAGTTCTTCAGCCCAATAGAATCAGATATAATGGATACACTGTGGGATATGGGTAACATGACTACATCACAGATTACTGAAAATACCAGCATTCCCCTGTCAAGTGTGGCAGGTACTCTTGATAGGCTGGTCAAAGCGGGTTACGTGGAACGTGATGTGCAAAATGTAAGTGGAAGGGTTCGATACATGTATATGCCCACTTCTTCCCGTGGTGATGTGGCTTCAGATATCACTAACAGGGTACTTGACAGTCTGGTGGATAGCTTTGGCGAACTGGCTGTGGAAAATTTCTCAAAATATAAATCTAAAAAATGAGAGCAATTCAACACATATCAGGTGAGATTGACTGCTATATTACCTGTATTCAGTCTTCATCCATTGCATGGATAATATTGTCATTATTAGCACTTGCTATATTTTTGTTCATTGCATACATGTTCATTTCAAAGCCAGAACATAAAATTAAGATATTCGCATCAGGTCAGGTACTTATAATAGCAGCGGTCTGGCTTTCATTTTCCACAATGACCTGTAGTTCCATGTTTATCATCAACATATATTTGCTATATACCCTATTAACGCTTGGTGTGATGTTCTTACTTCCAAAGGTATTTGACAGACTTCTTGTCAGGCGACTGAATGCGGTCCACATAACTGAAATATTGGAGTGGGGACAACATTTCGTTGACAGGCTGGTCATGGATGTCAGGGTATTCTACTTTGATTCAGCCGTTCCAAGGGCATTTGCTACCGGAAGGTCGATATTTATTTCAATAGGCATGTTGGAACTGTTGAACGATGAAGAATTAAAAGCGGTACTGGCACATGAATCCTGGCACATTATGCATAACAGTAAGACACACTGGCTAAAACAACTTTCACTTATGACCTTCACAACAACGAATGTTGTAAAACCTGAGATTGAACAGATGGCTGACAGGTATGCTTCAAATATCGTCGGACAACAAGTACTGGACTCTGCACGGTCAAAGATTTTTCCTAAAAATTAATCCACATTGAACCCATAAGTTTGCGCCATATTGTATAATTTATATGATGCAAAAATATATGTCAGGCTGTATATCGCATATTCCACAATGACAATCCAATCTGAATTGTAATTAAAGAATACCTGATAAGAGCGTAATATACCTGCGATAGAGAATATGATAATAAGGCTTAGCACCTGTAAACCCAGCTTTTTTAAGGAACTTTTGCCTAATTTACTTACTATAAATGCATTTATTATAATGGTGGCAATTCCCAGAATGCCCACAAGAATTACAATGTAACTGATAACGTCTTCACCGGTCATTGCTATCACCTTTGCTTTGCATCTATCTGTTGCATGGCTTCTTTTATCTCCTGAGACCTCTGGCTAAACCCAGTGGACTTTGACATATTGTATAAGGAATAAATTGCATATAACAGAATAATATAGTAAACAGCATAAAAGAAATACTCAAAAAAGGCCAGATTGATACCCATTATAAATTCATAGTGGAAAAGTTCTTGCATTGTATGAATTCCTCCGCCTATCGAGAAAAATATCAAGGCATACCACACTAACATCCCGTAATCCTTTATGCGCCCTTTACTGAGCTTTTGAATTGCCAGATATCCCATGACGAGAGTCATGGTACCGAAAGCCATGGTTGCGAGAATTGGTATCAACAACAATATCCTGTCCATCATATTTATTGTACTTCACTAAGGTTAATCTTTTTATCACAGAATAGTGACAGTT
>DAOWEE010000260.1 GCA_030638625.1 Methanosarcinales archaeon | reverse complement strand
TCGTAAATAATTGAACACCGTATCAACTCAAATAAAAAGGGGTCACTCCAACATTGAGTGAATAAATATTAGATGGGATTAACAGAATTTACAGGATGGTGCAAGCCACTTTCCTATACCATACCTAATACGTCACTTCAATATCTTGCCTGAAAACAAAATTTAAATCAGAATTCAGCTGTACTTTTAAATTCTCAATATCATCGTTCAACCTTGCAGATTCCCTTCTCTCCACATCCAACTCCTGCCCAATCGAATCAATCATGCCCTGTTTCTCAGAAACCAACATTTCAATTTCTGTCTTTTCCCTGTACACTTCAAGCCCTTCCAGTTCCACCGATAATGTATCAAGCTCTGAAAAATATGACATTCTTTGTTCCTTCATGGACGTGAGGAGTTCAGGACCAGCCAACCTATCAATCTGGTCAAGGGTCTTTTTTACATTTTGCTGCTTAAGGCCAAGGCTTCCGTCCTCTATCATCACCCTTAGTTCAGCGAGGAAAGGATTGATGTCCTCATCAAGCAATTGTGCAGATTTACTTTTCAGTAATTTAACCATCTTCCTGCTGTCGGATGACAGGGTATGCCTGCCACTCTCATCCTGTTTTTCCATCCTGGAAAGGGCTTTGGACAGAGGTGCGAACAGGTCTGACAACTGTGAATCAACATCGTGTATCTGTCTTTTCAGGGCGTCCACACGGGCTTCCAGTTCATTTGCATGGACCAATTCTTCACTTTCTTCCAGGTCCTTTAACTTTAACGTTACGGCTTCTTTATCTTTTTCAAGTAACCCGCGTTTGTTCTCAAGATTAAGGATATGTACTTTCTTTGACTCAATCCCGGATTTTGCATCCTGCATTTGCCCAATCATGACAGGTAATTTACTGTATGCTTCCAGTTCATCCATTTTTTCATTAATCGGCGCAACCAGTTCTTCAAGCAACTCTTCGAAACGTTTCAGGCTAGCAAAAATATCCTTATACGCCTCAGGAAATAGAGCTTTCACATATTGCTGGCTACGCATAGCGTTCTCAAGAGATGAAGTCAAAAGAGCCCTGGTATCAGTATAGAATTTAAAAGCTTTGGCAGGGTCTGTATCTTCAGGTACAACTGTCCTGTCCTTTATTACATTCAGGTTCTTGACCAGATTGTCCCTGTTCGATGCACCAGCTTTTGCAACCCGCTTGAATACTTTCTCCCCAAATTTGGCATTAACCAATTTAACATTGCTATCATCCAGTTCTTCAAGTACCCCCCGTATCTCACCATACATTCGCTGGATATGTGACCTTAGTTCGCTGAATATCTGGTCCGACTCAGTCTCAATCCAACCGGTCAGGTCACTGAACTCCAGTGACACCTGTTGAGGTAATTCCTCTTTTGTTCCAAAAAGTCTTTCAATAAATTTCAAATAAACCAAAAATTAAATGGAAGTACTGTCTTAAAAAGGTATGCAGGGTGCCGCAGCACCCTTCAATATCTAATCGTTGCTCATAGCTCCGCTGAAGTAGTTGTCATAAGAACCCATATCGAAATGCCCGTGACCGCTGAGGTTGAACAGGATAGACTTCCCCTCACCTGTTTCCTTGCATTTCATGGCTGTATCAATGACAGACTTGATGGCATGAGCCGATTCAGGAGCCGGTGCAATCCCTTCTGTTCTGGCAAAAGTCACAGCAGCATCGAATATCTCGGTCTGGTGGAAAGCTTCTGCCCTCATCAAACCGTCTGCATACAACTGGCTTATGATGGGGGAATCTCCGTGATATCTCAGCCCGCCTGCATGTATTGGGGGCGGCACGAATTCGTGGCCCAGCGTATACATCTTAAGCAGGGGGGTCATCTCTGCCATGTCCCCGAAATCATACCTGAACTCGCCGCCCGTCAGGGTGGGACATGCAGAAGGTTCAACGGCTACTACATCAATCTCCTTGCCTTTCTTTATCTTATCCTGCAAGAACGGGAAACTGATACCTGCAAAATTACTGCCACCACCCACGCATCCTATTAAAACGTCAGGATAATCATCCACCTTTGCCATCTGTGCCATTGCTTCCTGGCCGATGATAGTCTGGTGCAGCATTACATGGTTCAGCACACTGCCCAGTGAATACTTGGTATTCTCATGTGTAGCTGCATCCTCCACAGCCTCACTAATGGCAATACCCAGACTGCCTGAGGTGTCAGGATATTTCTCAAGTATAGACCTGCCCACCTGGGTCTGGGTACTGGGTGAAGGTATGACATTGGCTCCCCACAAGTTTATCAGGGATTTGCGATAGGGTTTTTGTTCGAAACTTGACTTGACCATATAGACCATGCACTCAATGTCAAAGAAACTGCAAGCCATAGCCAGTGCACTGCCCCACTGACCAGCACCGGTCTCTGTACTGATACGCTCAACACCCTCTTTCATGTTAAAATAAGCCTGTGCTACGGCTGTGTTGGGTTTATGACTGCCAGCCGGGCTCACGCCTTCGTACTTATAATATATTTTTGCAGGAGTCTTAAGAGCTGCTTCCAGCCGGTGTGCCCGGTACAGGGGAGACGGTCTCCACAACCGGTATATATCCCGTACCTCTTCAGGGATATCGATATAACGGTCCGGGCTCATTTCCTGCATGATAAGGCTCATCGGGAATATAGGTGAAAGGTCATCAGGACCAATGGGCTCCTTGGTGCCAGGGTTCAGTGGCGGCTCCAATGGTGTCGGAAGGTCAGGCAAGATATTGTACCATGACTTCGGCAATTCATTTTCGTCAAGTAATATTTTTGTATTTTCCATAATCACTCACACCTGGCAAATAAATAAACAAATATGTATGTCTGTTCATTTGGGTACTATAATACTTACTAACAGGTAGTATATTAAATATTTTATACCATCCAAATAACCGCAAAAAGAAGTTGTGCGCCGGAATCGACGCAATTTATATAACTTATTTCTGTATTGCCTTTTCAGAACGCTTGAACCGTCTGCGCTTGACACCAGCTGAATTGAACCGCTGGGCAGGACCGGGGCGCTTGTGTGTCACATTGCTCTTTTCAACTAATCTGACTTTGCCCTTTCGTCCTTTGATACGGCCCCATTCTATTGAACCAGTTTTTCCCATAAATTATCCTCCAATGATATGATTTGTATTGTATTGTTCACAATTGATTTGGTCGTCTTAGATTGTGTAGGGTATGCTTATAATTAACGGTGACCTATTTTTTTATCTCTACTATCTTCAGCGAATGCTCTTTAACACATTCGCCCTCTGGCTCGCCAACCACATTTATAATTGTGTATTTATTTCCAGGGACAGGACCAGGATTCTGGCACATATCGAACATATCACAATTCTTTTCATTGCACGTTACCGGCTCATACACCACTGCTGAACCCGCACGCGCCATCCTGCTCTCAAGCAGTACGGTCCAGGACGCATCTACCACTTCAACAGCCTGGACACCCTTATCGTGCACAGCACAATCCAGGGGCGGCGAGTTTCTTACACTTACGACCTTATAATGGCCTCCCTTATCCAGGTTCAAACAAGTATTGTTCAGTTTACAGCCCTCACAGTCAGGGGTCCTTCCCCTGAATTCAAATACAGTCCCCGGCTTTGCCATTCTTACGCCAATAAGTGTTACAATTGTATCTTCGTCCATTATTCATTCTCCTGATTTTCGTGTAATAATCCTCTGTAGTATATAATATTTCATTAGGGATGGTCAGTCTATGACCTGTGTAATCCTTGCAATCTTTCTCGCTGCCCCTTCTGTCAACCCGGTACCCAGTATTGTGTAACGTTCCGGACGTATTGTATGAGCCTGCACCAGTGCCTCTATAATATCTTCCGGGTCAATGCCCAGTTCTTTTGCATTGGTGGGTGCACCTATGGTTTTCAGGGTCTGGCGAATCCTATGCCAGTTCCCACCATGCAGGTACATCATCATTATAGAACCCACTCCGCACTGTTCCCCATGCAAGGCAGGTTGTGAGGTTACCTGGTTCAATGCATGACTGAACTTATGCTCAGAACCGCTGGCAGGTCTGGATGACCCTGCAATACTCATAGCCACACCACTGGCCACGAGTGCCTTGACCACCGTCCTGGCTGATTCAGGCAGGCCAGGTTTGATGGACTCTGCCGAATCCATGAGTATCTTGGCAGTCATCATGGACAGGTGAGATGCATACTCACTTATCTTGGTATCCTTGAGCCGATGCGCCAGTTCCCAGTCCCGGACCGCAGTACATTTTGATATGATATCACCGCAGCCAGCAGCCAGTAACCTGAAAGGCGCATTGGCAATTATCTGTGTGTCCGCTACCACAGCCACAGGTGGTTCGGCCTCTATGGATGCGGTCACGCCATCATGAGTTATTGAGGCCCGTGACGATACAATGCCATCATGGGATGCGGCTGTGGGTACGCTGATAAAACTACATCCGGCCCGCTCAGATGCCAGTTTTGCTATGTCAATGGCCTTGCCGCCACCCACACCCAGCAGGAATAACCGGTTATCAGAATCAATCTCAGTGATAAGGTTCTCTACCGTTTCGACTTCGGTCATTTCTGCACGGTGAACCACTGTTGAATTGACACTGTAGCCAGTATCCTCAAGTACCTGAGCCACCGTATTTGCAGCTTTATGTAAAGTGGTGGGGCCGCTCACTATCAAAGCATTCCCATTAAGTTTAAGTGCGTTGCATACGTTACCAATATCATTGACCACACCGTTACCAACAACCACATTTCTTGGTAACAGCATCCATCTTGAACCAGACGTATCAGCATTTGAATCATTCATGTGAAACATATCCTATAATATCGTACGAGGTAATAAACTATGGGGATTTTAGAAGGCATACAAGACTTCATTTACAAATACTACATTGACCCCATAATCTACGACACAGGGTATAACCCCGTGAATACAATAACATGGGCCATTCTTCTGGGACTATGCCTGTTCGGTGTGCTAAAATTACTTGACAGACTTAACGTAAAGGCGGACTGGGATTTTATCAAGACCATCATCCCCTACATCATAGCCGGCTCCACACTCAGGGTCTTTGAAGATGCTGAACTGTTCAGCCCGCCATGGCAGTACCTGTTCATTACCCCTCCCATTTACATACTGATGTTCCTGATAACCGTTCTACTACTTGTCCTGTCCATCGCACTGCACAGGGTCGGCTTCGTGGATGACTGGAAAAAAGCGTTCGGAGCTGCAGGGATTGTGTGGGTACTGATCAATCTGGGAGTGCTGCTGTCCAATGAAGGTATCACAAACACCACAGCTCTGTTCATAATACCGTTTATGGGAGTTGCACTTGCAACAATAATATATCTGGTGGCCAGTCGCGCCGGGTATAACATGTTCACCCAGCGCATCAATATCACCATACTCCTGGCACACCTGCTGGATGCTTCATCCACCTTCTTTGGTGTGGACTTTCTGGGTTACTACGAGAAACACGTTGTTCCCTCATTCCTTATCGACCTGACAGGGACGGCGGGCATCATGTTCCCTTTGAAACTCATGATATTCATTCCAGTCATATACATTCTTGACACCCAATTCGATGACGATGATGAATCAAAACGGCTTAGAGACCTTGTAAAACTGACTATCATTGTACTTGGCCTGGCACCTGCGACCAGGAACACGGTCAGGATGGTATTGGGAATATGACTGATACTGATGAAGCTTTCTGGAACGACCCCGTACCTAGCACCACACCGGAAGTTCGCGCGTACATCACACTACTGCGCCCGTATCTTCTGATTATTACAAGCCTGTTCGTGGCTTCCGTTATAGCAGGATACCTGGCAGGATACTTCAACCCAGGTATAGTTGAACAGATGATGGGACAGTTCGAGGAATCCTACGGTTGGATAGCAGATGAATCTCCCTTGATTATTATGCTGTTCATCTTTGCAAATAACACACTCAATAGTTTTATTGCCATGCTGCTTGGTGTGGTTTTCGGGCTCTGGCCCATACTGTTCATTCTTGTTAACGGTTTTTTTATCGGCGTGGTGGTGTTCGATGTTGCCAGGGAAATCGGCATACTGATAGTACTGGCCGCCCTCATCCCACACGGAATAATCGAGCTGCCCATGATATTTATCAGTGCAGCCATAGGTCTGAGACTTGGCTATCTTGTATTCCTGAAATTATCAAAAAAAATGGATGTAAACATTAAACAGGAATTGTTCCAGGCAATCAGGTTCTTTATCAAAGTAATTGTACCGTTGCTGTTTATAGCTGCTCTTATCGAGACATTCATAACCTCTGCCATTGTATATTTATTAATATCCTGATATCAGCCTTTGAATATCAGCCCTTATAGAATGGCTCGCGCAGGCTTACGGCTTTGTAGAACAACGATTCAAGCTCTTGAATATCTGCACGTCCAACGTCCACAAGGTTATCGTCCACCAGCAGGCATGGTTTTAATTTACCATCAGCGGTCACCCTGAGACGGCTGCAATTAGCACAAAACCGGGAATTATCAATAGGTCTTACCACTTCCACTTCGGCGCCGTCCACCATATACTTCTTCCTGCGGTGCATCTTGCGCTCAACCACATCTGATGCCCTGGATGCAAGGTCCTTTTCAATGATATCCATGTCCACACTGCCACCATAGTTGCCAAAGTCCATAGGTTCAATCAGTTGTAATATCACATCCCCGTCAAACCCTCTCGTAAAGGATATCATGTCATCCAGTTCATCTTCATTGATACCTTTGAGCATCACCATATTCAATTTGACAGGGGTCAGGCCAGCATCCACTGCCGAGCGTACACCATCCAGCACCATACTATGTACGTTCTCGCTGCACCGGCATATACTGGCATAGGTTTGGGGTTTGAGTGTATCAAGGCTGACATTGACCCGGTCCAGCCCGGCAGATTTGAGTGTAGCCGCCCTTTTTGGGAGCAGTACCCCGTTAGTGGTGGCAGAAACGTTTCGAAATTCAGGGATTGCTGCCAGTATATCTTCGAAATCATGGCGCATCAGGGGCTCGCCTCCCGAGAACTTTACCTTATTTACCCCCAGTTTTGCTGCTGTACTAATGATATTGGCAATGTGTCCGGCACTCATCTGCGACTCATGCCCGCTCTGCCCCTCGTTATGGCAATAGAAACAGTTGAGATTACACTGGCCGGTAATGGATATGCGCAGGCTTGTAATCCCACGTCCGAAAGGGTCAATGAGTGCATCGGGTTGCATAGATATAGTATAATGCAAACGGTTAAGTTAAAGGTGTTGATTAATCAGATTTGGTTACATACAAAACTTATGTGCATTGTTCAGGTCAGGCTTATTGGCGTATGATAACTGCGCTGCCGCATTGGATTAAAACAGATGAGATGTCCTCGAACGGTGTGGGAAAGAACGACCTGAGTTCCACACAATCGCTTGCCACCATTACTGCCAGGTCATCAATCCGGGTTGGATGACCCCTATAAACACCATCACTCATATTTCAAGTTCTCCTTAATACGACATACTGGTGGTTGGACACCAATTAATCTAATCCTGTGTTTATGATAAATATGTTTTACCCGTAACACATACCAAACCTGATCGCATCTGTAACTACATGTAATTACATGTAACTACCAATACAACCAGTAACTGCCTCATAAAATTAGATGGCTTAAATCAGTATTTTTTCGAACAAGGGCAGGCCCAATGCCCATAATACCAGTGCAGCCGCACCCACACCCATCAAAATCCTAAAACTACTTTTCACCATCTGTCCCAGTTCATCTGAACCAGACCACCACACCAGCAATATCTTGTTCGAGGTACTTATCACGCTTGCCAGCACCGCCACCAGAGCTGCCGTTGTTGGTGAGAGTGAACCACCAAATGCAAGGGCACCCACTGATGCTGTGACCGCTGCTGAACTGACCAGACCACCCAGTGCCACCATAAACACACCGGCATTACCAAACCACAGGTTAAGGTAATAAGATACGAGCATGAGGAGAGTGAACCCAAATGCAAACTTGAACGCAGGTTTGAGGGCAAATGGAGATTCAATATCTAACGACTCGCTGCCCTCGACCAGCGGCCGGTTTTTCTTTACCACCATACCTATGTTCACAGCAGTAATGACCAGCTGGGGCGGGAGCATAAATAACAGGACCTGTCCAGTGGGGTCTACGATAAAAGCGATAACCATGTTTCGTATCAGCATGGTGGCATTTGACAGCACTATACCGCGGTAACTGGCATCTACAAGTTCGTTCTTCTTTTTGGCAAGGGATGCAAGGGAACCAGTGGTGGCTTCACTGTTGACCAGTCCGCCGATAAAACCTGACAAGGGTATGCCCCGCTCAGTGCCGGCCTTTTTCATTAGCAGGAAACTGATAAAACTGATGGATGAAACCATTACCACGATGCCCAGTATGTACCTTGGATTCAATACTTCCAGTATTGTAGTGTTAGGGGTGACAGGGAACAGGATAAATAGTACTATCAAAAACTGGACCGCATTGGTTACCTCATTCTGGTTCAGGTGAGTGGCAAAATCCCTGAGCGTATGTTTTTCTACCAGCAGGAATGTAACAGCCACGGCACCCATTATCGCAAATAGATAATAGTCAAAGGCCACCATCACTCCCATCAGGAACACAAAGTACATGGTTACGCCACCAGTAGTACCCACCTGCCGGTACACTACATTTTTTATGTATACCACGATGGCAGCTATGACCCCAAAAAAGACCATTGTCAGGTATAATATCTCGTACATGCCCTGGTTTATTGCAATGTATGTGCCTATCATGCCTGATATGGCTGCTATGGCATAGGTTCTGGCCCCGGCAAATATGTCTTTACCGTCTGATTTGCGTTCCCGCTCTAAGCCTATGAGGATGCCTATCAATCCGGATAGACCGAATTTTTCTAAAAAATCATAGGTGACCGGGTCTATATAGGACAGCCATTGCTGGATGGTAAAGACGACAAGTCCATATATGTCATACATGTGCGGCACGCTCACTGAATATTATTATTGATGTTCTTAAAATTAATAAGAGTATCCTTTGCTTTTTTTAGAAATAAAACATGAGCAGCGGCAATAGCAGCGCACCCATGGCATGCGACCTTCGTACTTTCAGGTAGGGCGCCAGCATCCCGATGGGTACGGCCATTGCGAACACCACAAGCCCGAACCAGCCTGAGAGGAAGAATACCACTACCGTCAACCCGGTCAGTACACCCTGACACAGCATCCGGTAATTTATCCTGGTCACTATGGACAATATCCTGTCACCCAGGTAAATAGTCATAAAATACGCTGCTATTGAAACTCCGACCATTATCAATAACAGGAAGGTCAGGACTTCAAGGTCAAAGGCTATGCCATCCATAATATCTGCCACTGCCACCATAGCACCGCTACGGGTCTTGCCTATCACATAGAACGCCACAAGACCAAAAATGGCGTTTGCCGTATTGACGCCAGACAGGGATACTATAAACTCCCGCCCTGAATCCTCATCCGAATAATCCTCCTTAACTCCAATCCGGGCCAGTACTGTGGCCACAGCACCTGTAATACCGGGCAGCCATGCCACAAATGACCCGGCAGCACTCCCGATGATGGTGCCCCGCAATATGCGCCTTCTGGGCAGCACGAGCCTGGAACTTACCTGTAGAGGAATCACAGTATCGGTCATCATGCTGATAATAAGCATTGATGCACCGAACAGACCGCTGAACAATGGCATCAGTATGGAAGGTTCCCCTACGGTGATAATGGGCTTCATTAACGCCTGGGACTCAAATGCCATCATACCCAGTAATCCTGACATCAAGAATAACATGGTTGCAAATGCCCTGTATTTCAAGCGTACAAGTGAGCCCTGCCCTTCTATCACCTCTCCCCGCTCTGTATATATCATTACCATCACCACAGCCAACAGTATCCAGCCCATGTAACCATCCACCAGTGGATACACACTGGCAAAAAATACTGAAAGGGGCAATAACAATACAAGTGAGACCAAGACTGAACCTGCACTGCCCAACGCCGACAGTCTCACTGCCTCGGCGCCGAACCCGTCCAGCAGCAACTGGTGTCCCGGAAGCACTGCCAGTGACGTATCTGCCTCTGGTGCACCCAGGAAAACCGAAGGAATGATGTTAAGAAATGTATGGGTGAGTGAAGTTGAGACTATAGTGGCTGCAATACATAGCGGTGATAAGCCTAACTCAAGCAACCATGGAGCAAAGGCAGCTAAAATGAAAGCGAAGGTATTGGTATGGATACCGGGTACGAGTCCGCTGAGCACACCGAGTAAAAACCCTGCCACAATACAAATTAGAAGCAGACTGAGATTCATGCCTGACTTCCTCTGTCATTGATGTAAATGTTGATGTTCATTGATACTATCCTTCGGAGTACTCAAACCGGATGAACGGATATAAATTTTTTGATAGTACTTGGAGTGTAACTTTGTGTAGCCAGGTTAATCCGACCGCAGGGTGGATTTTCTTGTAATGCAGCCAAAATAATTTGGAAGCTGTTAAATCATATACTGGAGATATAAAATCCAATGAAAATTGCAGTGACCCGTCTTGAAGAAAAGTCCAAAGGCACACAGGAACTCTTTGCAGGGTACGGTCATGAGGCCGTACTGGTTCCCACCATGAAAACTGCACCAGCCACAGACCCGGAATCCCTGGACGAGCTATGCACAAAGGTGAGTGAAGGCGATGTGGATTTTTTGGTATTCTCAAGTACAATGGGTGTCAAATATTTCTTTGACCGGTGCAGCAAGGTACCTGACGGTACTGTCATGGTGGCAGTGGGTCCCAAGACTGCCGAAGCTGTCTGCGATAAGGGGTTCAAATGCGAAACCATTCCCTCATACTCCTCTGAACATTTCGCATCCCACCTTGGGTTCCGTATCAAAGGTAAGACAGTAGGGTTGGTACGGCCTGATGTGCCAAACCCGCAACTTGTAGAGTCGCTCATCTCACAGGGTGCACAGGTAGTTGAAGCCATAGCGTACCAGTTGCTGCCTTCAGGTCATGAATTTAAAGAAAAACTGCCGGATGTGGACGCAGTAATCTTTACCAGCGGAAAGTCATTCATACTGGCAGGAGTATCAGCAAAAGAACTGGACGGCAAAACAGTGGTTGCCATTGGCCCAAAATGTGCCGCTGTCATGGAAAGTAAGGGAATCACACCTGATATAACCGGAAACGGTACACTTGAAGGTTGTTTGACGGCACTGCCACCTTATTCCAGATAGACGAGGGCTTTGTTGGGACAAATCTCAATACACCTGCCACACTGTGTGCACTTATCATAATCTATCCGGGCCTCCCCATCCACCCGGTACATGGCACCCGCCGGGCAGATATTGTCGCACTTGCCGCATTTGCGGCAGCCGTGGACTACTACATATCCGTCATTTTCCATTTATATCATCAATAAACTATTTATGCAACCAGTTCCATCATTATAATGGTTTTGTACAAACTATACAATA
>DAOWEE010000150.1 GCA_030638625.1 Methanosarcinales archaeon | reverse complement strand
TGTTTGCGGGGAACTCGTTTTTTCAACTCAATATACCGGATACGAAGAGGCTCTTACCGACCCTTCCTATGCGGGCCAGATACTGATGTTCACTTACCCCCTCATCGGCAATTACGGCGTTAGCGGCGAAACATTCCAGTCAGATGGTATGAAAGCAGAAGCACTGGTGGTCAGGGAGGCGTGCGACCATCCATCCCACCACCTATCCAAACGCTCCATTTTTGATTTTGCCACAGATGAAGGCAGGCCCGGTATCGCAGGTGTGGATACCAGGATGCTGACCATCAAGACTCGGGATACCGGCGCCATGCGGGCATGCCTGCTCACAGATAGCGATGATGGCGAGGAAGCGGTACGTCTGGCAAAGCAGTATCCGAAGATATCAGACCAGCACGACCTGATAGATAAGGTGACCTGCCCCGAACCGTATCACATTGAAGCAACCGGAAAGGATAAGCCCCATTTCGTGGTCATCGACCTTGGGATAAAGACCAATATGATAACGAGCCTCAAGCAGCGAGGTGTGGGTATCACTGTGGTACCTGCAAGCACTCCCCTTGATTATATTACTGAACAAAAACCTGATGCTGTATTCGTATCAAACGGGCCCGGAGACCCTGAGAAGGCCACCAATGCCATTGATGTTGTGAAAAACATGATGGGGCAGGTCCCCATCTACGGCATCTGTTTCGGTAACCAGATCATTTCCCTGGCACTGGGAGCCAGTACCTATAAACTGAAGTTCGGGCACCGTGGTGCCAACCAGCCTGTGAAGGACCTGGAAAAAGGCACCGTGTACATCACCTCCCAGAACCACGGATTCGCAGTGGACGGCGACTCACTGGACGGAGCAGAGGCCCATATCACACACATGAATGTCAATGACAAGACCGTGGAAGGTATCGCCCACGACTACCTGGATATCATGAGCGTACAGTTCCATCCGGAAGCCAGCCCAGGCCCATGGGATACTGAAAAATGGTTCTTTGATACTATTGTCAAACGGGGGATGAAATAATGCCCCGAAATCCGGATATCAAGAAAGTACTGCTGATAGGCAGCGGCCCCATCATGATAGGACAGGCGGCGGAGTTTGATTTCAGTGGCAGCCAGGCATGCCGGTCCCTCCGTGAAGAGGGGATTAGTGTGGTACTTATCAATTCCAATCCCGCCACTATCATGACCGACCCGGAAATGGCAGATGCGGTGTATATCGAGCCTATCAAACCTGAAATCGTGGAGCGTATCATCGAGAAAGAGCGTCCGGATGGTGTGATTGCCGGACTGGGTGGCCAGACCGGATTGAATGTCGTAAGTGAACTGGCAGAGATGGGTGTACTTGAGAAATATAATGTGAAACTCTATGGTACACCCCTTAAAGCCATCCAGGATACCGAAGACAGGGACTTGTTCAAGCAGGCCATGCAGCGCATCGGCGAGCCCGTTCCCCGCAGCAAGGCTGTGAACACCATCGAGGATGCAGTTGAACTGATCGATGAATTGGGGCTTCCCCTGGTCATCAGGCCGGCATATACGCTTGGCGGGGCCGGCGGTGGGATTGCAAAGACAAAGGAAGAACTCATCTCTATCACCGAACTTGGCCTGAAACGCAGCCGTATCAACCAGGTGCTTATCGAGGAGGGCGTATTGGGTTGGAAAGAGTTCGAGTACGAAGTGATGCGTGATGCCAATGATACCTGTATCGTAATATGCAACATGGAGAACATCGACCCAATGGGCATCCATACCGGGGAGAGCATTGTGGTCACACCCAGCCAGACCCTGTCTGACCGGGACCACCAGATGCTGCGCAGTGCCACTATCAATATCATCCGCAGCCTCGGCATCGAGGGCGGATGTAATATCCAGTACGCATTAAAGGATGGGGAATACAGGATAGTGGAAGTCAACCCCAGGGTAAGCCGTTCATCGGCACTGGCCAGCAAGGCTACCGGATACCCAATAGCCAGGGTGACAGCCAAGATCGCTATCGGCATGACACTGGACGAGATTCCCAACGATGTTACCAAAAAGACGCCTGCCTCCTTTGAACCCACTGTGGACTATACCGTGGTCAAGATACCCAGGTGGCCTTTCGATAAGTTCGTGACCGCAGACAAGACCCTGACCACTGCTATGAAGAGCACTGGCGAGGTCATGGCTATCGGGCGCACCATTGAAGAGGCCATGAAGAAGGCCATCCGTAGCCTTGATGTGGATATGTATTTCGGGTTCAAAGATTGGAGCCGGGATGAGGTAATTGACCTGCTGACTACCGCCACACATGAGCGGTTGTTTGCCATGTACCATGCCCTGAAAACGGGCTTTACCATTGATGAGATATCAAAAATCACCTCTATCGACCCTTTCTTCCTCAGAAAGATTCACAACATTATCCAGATGGAAGATACCTTACTCTCGGAATTGTCTGAGGAAAATCTGCGCCGTGCCAAGCGAATGGGCTTCACTGATGAGGAGATAGGCAAACTCACTGGCAAAACCAGGGAAGAGGTCAACGATATGCGGCGGGAGATGGGAATAACAACCACCTACAAGATGGTGGATACCTGTGCTGCCGAGTTCGCTGCAGAAACCCCGTATTATTATTCATGTTATGAAGAAATGTGCGAGGACGAGCCTTCGGACAATAAAAAAGTGCTGATACTGGGTGCGGGACCTATCCGCATCGGGCAGGGTATTGAGTTCGACTACTGTACTGTGCATGCAGTGACCGCATTGCGGGAAGAGGGTATCGAGACACATATCATCAACAATAACCCGGAAACCGTATCAACCGATTACGATACTTCTGATAAATTGTTCTTCGAACCACTGACCCTTGAGGATGTAATGAACGTTATCGAAAGGGAAAGACCCTGGGGTGTGATGGTGCAGTTCGGGGGCCAGACCTCGGTTAACCTGGCACTGCCCCTTGAGCGGGAATTGCAGCGCAGGACCGACCTGGATACCGTTATCCTGGGTACTACGCCCGGGGATATGGACCTGGCCGAGAACAGGGAACTGTTCAATAAAATGCTCCAACAGATGGGTATTCCACAGCCTGAGGCG
>DAOWEE010000282.1 GCA_030638625.1 Methanosarcinales archaeon | reverse complement strand
TCACTTCCGATACAATGAACAATATTAAAAAAGATCATGGAGCAGATAGATAACTTCTCCAAACGCTCCGATTACTGTCGTGCTTATTTCCTCTGTTAGTTCAACCATGAGGATTGTGTAAATCCAGCGACAATCCCACCTGCAGCAGCAGGTGCAGGGTAACCCCGATGCAGATCAACAGCCATAGCACCACCATTCATTCAAAACAACACCCAACTCGTATGAACTAATACCAACTCATCAAAGAGTTCGTTGTGAGTTCGCACAAGTTCGGTGCTAATTAAAATATTAATCCCACATCTCAACCAATCAGCGTCAGCACCTTCTTAATACACACAGACGATGAACCCTAAACATTAAATACTAATCCATATTAGTACTAATCATGATTAGTAAATTCATCGGACGGCAGAAAGAACTCTCACTGCTGGAAGACGAATGGAACAAAACCAATGCCCGGTTAATAATACTTTACGGGCGGCGGCGGATAGGCAAGACCCGTCTCATTACTGAATTCACATCAGGTAAGAACGGGATATTCTATTTTGCCGAGGATACCTCCCCTCACATCCAGATAACCAGGCTGCAAGAGAAAATCGCAGAATTCACCAGGGACGAGGTACTGAGAACCCTTGAAATAAAAGACTGGGACCAGCTATTTGGTTATCTTGCCAAAAACTGCCCGACAGAGCGGTTTTACCTGGCAATAGATGAATTTTCATATCTCATAAGAAATGACAAAAGTATCCTCAGCACCCTCCAAAAGTATTGGGACACCTCACTATCCACATCAAATATATGCATCATCCTTTCCGGCTCCATGCTCGGGCTAATGAGTGAAATGGTCCTGTCCCATGCCTCCCCCCTATATGGAAGGCGAAGCAGGGACATACTCCTCGAAGGACTTTCCTTCTCAGACTCAAAACAATTTCTCAACATGCCATTCCAGGAAACTCTTCAAACATACATGATACTTGGAGGGGTACCCGAATATCTCCTCAAAGCCTCGGAATACACAGATATTACAAACTTTGTAGAAAAGGAGTTCCTTGACAAGTTCGGTTATTTCCACAGAGAACCCTACTTTATAATCTCACAGGAATTCAAGGAACTCAAAACCTACTTTTCCATACTCAATTCCATAGCCTTTGGCAACACAAAACCCACAGAGATAGCTAATTTTGTAGGTATAGATGCACGCAAGATTTACCCCTACCTTGAAAACCTGATACGCCTGGGATTCGTTGAGCGGCGGGCATCCATTCTTGGAAACCAGAAAAAAGGCATATACCTGATAAAAGACCCGGTCTTTGACTTCTGGTTCAACTTTGTTTTTAAGCACAAAGAAGAGATTGAAAAAGGCGTATTCAGAATCAGTAACGATGCTATGTCCCGATTTTTCGGGAAAAGGTTCGAGATTTTTGTAGAACAGGAAATAATCCACCACCTTATCCCGGATTTCCAGAAAATGGGTCGTTGGTGGCACAAAGGAGAAGAAATCGATGTACTGGCATTGAATGAAGTCCAAAAAGAAGTCGCTTTTTTTGAATGCAAATGGCAGGAAGTGGACATGAAAAGGTCCAAGAATATCCTTACTGACCTTAAGCGCAAAGCTGCCCTGGTAAAATGGCACAACAACGAGCGCCGCGAACTTTATGGCATTATCGGGAAAAAAATCAACCAAAAGGAAAAGCTAAGAGAGATGGGATACCTGGTTTTTGACCTTGAAGATTTAATGTCCTTAAATAAATTTGAATTTCAACACCCAACCCGTATGAACTAATACCAACTCAACAAAGAGTTCGTTGTGAGTTCGCACAAGTTCGGTGCTAATAATAATTTAAATCCCAACCCAACCGTTAGGTAGCACCATCTTGATACACACAGACAATGCATATGATTCCATTCTCTGTGTTCTCTGTGAACTCTGTGGTTAATTAATTGTCACTTTTTGAATATTACCTCATATTAGTCAACATTGTTTGTTTTTCGACCACATACTAATCCACATTAGTACTAATCGTGATTAGTAAACTCATCGGCCACCAGAACGGAACTCAAAACTGGAAAACAGGCATAATAACCATCACTCCTCACATGCACTGCTCACCCAACTACCACAACCAAAGCCGCATAAGTAATCACCCCAGCCGCCAGCGGCGATACAAACCACATAGTAATTATCCTCTGCACCGTTTCATTCCTGGCTGCCAGCAGTCCCTCATTGGCACATCCAATCCCGATTATGGAAGCCGTCACGATCTCACCCAGCGAAACCGGGATGCCCATGACCGAAGCAGAATGTACGATTATTGCAGCCACGAACTCCACAAATACCGCCCGTATTACACACAGTTCTGTGATGCCCTTACCTACAGTCTCAAGCACCCTGGAACCCAAAACGAGTGCACCCGCACCTATGGCCAGCCCGCCAACCACAGCCCCGGTAAAAGGAGTCATCACGCCTGCCCCCACCAGGGGACCTACCGCATTTGCTGCATTATTCGCACCTGCCGAATATGCCACATAGCAGCCTGATATTGTGAGCATGATA
>DAOWEE010000035.1 GCA_030638625.1 Methanosarcinales archaeon | reverse complement strand
GGATACAGGAAAATAACATCGACCCCGATACCCTCACGCTGAGCAGGTACACGAACGATACCGGGACACCCACCTGGCTCCCACTCCAGACCACGCTGGTGGCTGAAGAGGATGAGGTGCTGGTGTACATGGCTGTTACATCACCTGATGGTTTTGGCAACTTTGCTGTGGTCGGTGTGGAGATGGGGAGCCAGCCCCAGTCAACGCCCACTCCGGTTGTCACATCCACGGGTACTTCATCCGGAACTCCGGTGGTAGAACCCACACCTATCGGCGGCAGCAACTTTACATGGCTAATAATTGGCTTTGTTATCCTGCTGTTGGTTGCTGGTGTAGGATATATGGAGAGGGACCTGATAACAAAATGGCTGAATGAGAGAAGACCCTGATTCAGGGGTCTTCCGACTTCTTTTTTCCCCACACCAGCGCCACAAGCTCAAACATATCCAACTGTATGTTGAATCCATCAGCCGCCCTGAAAGCATCCTTCAACTGTGATATATTCACATAGCTTGCAGTCCGCATCTCAACAAAAGTATGGAATATCTCCAGCAGTATCTTCTTTGAAAATCTGGTTTGCTGCACCACATCCATAACTGCAATCTTACCGCCGGGTTTTAATATCCTGAATATTTCACCCATAACATTTGAAGGATTTGCCACCTCATGCATGGCAAAACTGGATACAGTAGCATCAAAAACTCCATCCTTAAACGGCAGCCTGTGTGCATCAGCCAGCACAAAATCCCCTTTAGCCTTGGCTCTGGCCCGTTTTAACATATGCACTGAAATATCAGTACACACCAGGTCAACAACCCCCATCTTCTCAGCCAGGTAGCCGGTGCCGGATGCCATATCCAATACACGCCGCCCCTTCCTGACATCGATCTTACCAAGTAACTGCTGCCTCAACCGTTCATACTGGCCAAACATGGCGGCCCTGGCACCAAAATCATACACCGGCGCCAGAAATTTGAAAAAACCGTGACTTTTTACTTCAACCATTTTTCTCGTCCCGCTTAGATTATTACACTCCATAAATATAAATACATTTCATACCGTAGATACATCGGGTTGTTGAAATGAAAAAAGGCAAAAAAATGTATTACCTAATTCTCCTTGGCGCTGTTTTCCTGTTGGGAGGCATAGTGATTAATATTGAAACAGGTGAAACTTCACCATATATTTATTTCGGTGTCGGTACACTGTTTGCCACCGCCCTCTACTACGGTATTGTAGAAAAGCGCCCACAGATTGGAGCATTCATCATAGGCTTAATCGTAATGCATTCCGGTATCCTGCTCATAATTAAAGGAGAGTTGAATTACCCACTTGAATTCGGGATGGTAACCTTCATAAGTGGCATCCTGGTATTGCTCAATTCAGGTTTCTCAGAATATATGCGGGACCGCAAAAAGAACAGCTGAATTCATTCAATGTGGTGGTCATCCCGCATGACCTTTAGCAGTTCCAGTACTGAATACCCGGCCCTGGTAATACCCATACTGCGCGAGTCAGTATCAGTGCCAGCCAGATACAGGTTTTTTACAGGAGTCCTGGATTGCGCAAAATAACCATTGATGGTCACTGCCGCCTTCTCAGGTATAGTGGTCTGGAAATGTGTCATCTCAATATGGTCCTCGATGCCGGGCAGTGCCTCAAGTATGGTATTGTACATCCGCTTCTTGTCCTCGGCCAGAGGCACGGATTCATCCACAATGAACGTAAATCCTACCACCTGCTTACCTGGCGGTGCCAGTTGTGCATCGTAATTGCTGATGGGCATGGCCCAGTAAGCCCTTGGTTTGAACCATATCTCAGAACCTTTATAGTCAAACTCAGGCAACTTTGAATCAAGGCCCAGCCATATAGTGACACTGAGGGTCTGAACAATCCCCTCCAGTTCCTGAATGTATGACGCTGGCAAGTTATCAACCACATCAGGCATGTCCTTTACAAAACCAGTGTATACCACCGCATCTGCCGTATATGTGTACTCATCCGTCAACACCCCTTTTACCATACCTTCCCTGGTAAATATCTGTGATACTTTTGAAGAAGTCTTTATTTCCACTTTATTTGACATGGAATACAGTACAGCGTTCAGAAAACCTTTCAGACCTCCGCGGGGGTATGCCTGTGAATAACCGATATTATTAACTGCAAGCCTCGTCAGCACTGACAAATGTTCCTTTAGCTGCCCTACGGTCAGATGATTTGAGAGCAGAGCCCTGTACGAGATAGCAATTTCATCATCCTCCCAGAAGTTTTCCGGAACACTATCCCGCATGAAACTACTCCCTGTCATCACCCTGTGCACCGAAGTCTCCTTCATGGACTTGCCTGATAAGGAGTGACAAATAGCATCAATAAAGTCCATGGCATCCTCTGAAAGACCTTTTGGCAGGTAATCATACATTGATTGATGTGTCAATTCAGTACCCAGGGTAGTCTGGGTAATTGCCTTAGTAATAGTCTGGCTCAGCAGTAGCCGATCCATTTTCAGGAGCATATCAAAGGTGGCGAATTCCTTTAGTGTAGATGGTATCTTCGAAATTCCTTTAGAGGACCGGACATAATAGGTTCCATGGTCAAGTAACACCGGAGTGTAATCAAAATATGTATCTATAAGCCGGCGTAGTGGTCCTTCCCGTAAATGGGTAATGGCGTGCACTCCGGTATCCACCTGGAATCCGTCAACATCATAACTATTGCAGTTACCACCTACACCATTGCGTTTTTCCAGGACAAGTACCTTTTTTCCATGTTTTGACAATGTCATGGCAGACATCAGGCCACTGATGCCGCCACCCACAACTATCACGTCATAATCTGCCATATATATTAATCACTTATGTCCATCAGACCTTAAATTCCTTTCCGGCAATCCCATTGAGGATGGCTTCATACCGCTGGCATACACGCTCCACGATATCCTCTGAAGCGTTCTGGTGCGTAGGCACCAGTATATCAGCATCTTTAGATACATCCACTCCTTCGGAGGACAGCCCGTAATCAGGCGCCACCAGCATTCCGTCAGCGGATACATTGAGTTTCATATCGGAAATGAGCCTGGAAACCATTTCAGTGGCTGGTTTCACCCTGGCAGACACACTCATAGCCTGGGACAGGTATTGCTCTTTCAATTTCTTGATACTTTCAACTGCAGCTTTG
>DAOWEE010000066.1 GCA_030638625.1 Methanosarcinales archaeon | reverse complement strand
GTGCGCATCTGGAGTGCTTTACCGGGCAGGAGAAGGATATGTGAGTGCATACACTGCAATTCTGGGCGTACTGACCGGCATGTCTGTATATGCAGAGATACACGAATTCCTGCTCATCAATTTCATTGAACCCATGACAGTGGGGAAGATAACTCTGCACGGATGGCTTGGCATAAGTCCATGGGTGCTCATCACTGCCATGGCCGTAGTGGTGGTGGTAGTGAAATTTGTTAAAATATCTGATAAATCAGATGAACTAGATTAAACAATCACATGCACCTGCGGCTTGCAGTCGATGAATACTGATTCGACAGGCAGCCTCCCGGCAAGTGCTTGCATGGCAGGGTTCTCGGTTGCGTAATGTGTGGCATCTATCAATGAGATGTCTTTTGAATATGGAATTACATCATGGCGCAGTTCTCCTGAAACTAAGGCATCGGCCCCGGCATCCATTGCCATCTCGATATACTCTTTCCTCAGCCCGCTGCCCCCCAGCACCATCACACTCTCGACTGGATGGTCACCCGCATATTGTACATGGGTGTCCAGCCGCTGTGCGGTTAACCTGGCCAGTGCTTCAGTGTTTGTAGGCGCGACATCCCCAATGCGCCCCAAACCAATATTCCTGGTGTGTTCCAGCCCCAGCAATTTTGCCAGCACGTCATTGACCCCGCCCTGTGCCCGGTCGTAGTTGGTATGCATAACATAGATGGATATCTCATTGTCCAGTGCAATCTTCAGGGTGTCTGCCAGGGTTTTCGAGAGCAGGTTCACGGGTTCGTAGATAGGGGTATGGTGTGCCACCAGCAGGTCTGCGCCGGACTGGGCCGCATCAAGCAGCACCTGTTCGGTCACATCCAGGGCAGTGGCTATTTTATTCACCTCATTGTCCCGGTCCAGAACCAGTCCAATCCTGCCGATATCAGATTCATCTGCCAGTTCGGGTGGGGCTATGTTTTCAAGGAATTTAGTGATCTTTGTTAGCTTCATAGTATCATTCTCTCTTATTCAATAGAGTCAGGCATAATACTTTATGATTTTTCAGTCCACTAATATTTTACTTGCACAAAGCATACGAAACATATATATGATATTAGTTGATATATGTAATATTGACATTACATATGTGTCGGTGATTGAAACAACGAAACAAAGGTGATATGAAATGAGACGGAAATTGATGATATTGTTAGTAATTGCAGCAGTGGTCGGTGCCACCGGCATTGCCAGTGCCCGACCTGGCGGCATGGGCGGTTACTACGCCCAGCAGAATGGTGATAGTGACTGGGCCGACCAGATGTACCAGTGGATGGGCCAGCACATGGGACGCTGGGGCGGACAGATGATGGGGTACGGCCAGTATGGTGCAGGTAATGAATTCTGCACAGGAGAAGGTCCGGGATACTGCCTGGATGAAAGTGCTGACGTCGTGTTACTGACACAGGAAGAGGCAGTCCAACTTATCGAAGACGCTGTGGATACTACAATAACCTCTGAAGTATACCTGATGGGACGCTGGTTTGTAGCTTCCTATGAGGACGTTGACGGAATAACCAAACAGGCCAGAGTGGATACGGTTACAGGTGAAGTCTATCCTGACTTCTATGCATATATGTCCGAAAACACTGACCTCAATGGCGGTCGCGGAGGCTATAGAGGCGCAGGTAACGGTGCTGGTTGCGGTATGTGGGGCTAATGAGCCTCCCATCCCATCCAAACAGTTACATCAGATTAATAACCATAGATTCCCAGTATAACCTAAAGGAGTTGTTAACATACAGGGAATGATGCAGGATATGTATGGAACAGGTAGTATGTTTGGGATTACAGGGTTGATAGTGAATATTATCATTGTTCTGATTGTGGTCGCCCTGGTCATTGCACTACTGAACCGGTCCAATTATGTTTCCGGCGGTAATGAACAGATTACACGGATGGAAAAGGACCTGGAAGATGTGAAAAAGACCGTTGAAGAGATTAAGAACAAACTGGACGAGATCTGATCAAACATGGAAGGTCCCACTATGCAGAAGATAGTGGATATTGGTGAGGCTATACGCCATCCCCTAAGGCTCAAGATAATATATCTGCTGTCCCAACGGGAATGGTACATCTATGAACTTGCCAAGGAACTGAATGTGAGCAGGCAGGTTCTCTATCTTCACTTAAAACGACTTGAGAAATCAGGATTTGTTGAGGGTGACCTTCGCCTGGAAGATGATGATATGAGGGCAAAGAACTTTTACAGGCTCAAGGATTTTAAGATTGAACTGGGACTTGAGGACCTGGAAAAGATATTCTGATTTTTTTTCTTAAAACGTAACAACGTTATCGTACCTTACAACCAATACCTGAGAGCAGGTCATTGACCTTACTGTGAACTTTACCGGCATCCAGGTCGCCGAGGATGATGACCCTGAAAGTTACACTTATGCTATCGTTCTCAAGCCCGTCATAAATGTCGATAATCTCAACTGAAACCATACCATCCAACTGAGATACAAGTTCCCTGATAATATCTGGACTGGCACCGTGAGGTATAATTGCCGATACGTCCCTGAAATTATGCGTAAGGTTTTGTTTTTTCCACTCAACCAGTTCATCGTGGTGCAGCAGGCGCGTGTTCTCTATCTTCAGTTCAATCTCCCTGCCGCTGCGCTCAATGGTCACGGTCAGTGGTGTCACCTTCCTGATAGTGCCCACATGAGTCACCCCTGAATACTGGTGCCGCAGCCCCTGCTCTGAACCGATGGAATGTATCAATTCCTGGAACTCAGAAATCTTGGCGTTGATGAGTTTATCTGAGCGTCCCAGTGCGGCCTGCGTGTCACCAAAATGGACTGCCGCATGCTTCATGGTATCTACGAAGTCCTGGACGTCACCCCTTTTTATCTGGTCTGACATCTCCCTGCATACCTTCATGTATGCCTCATGCACGGCCTCGACCTCAGGGTTCATCTGTATCATGGCATACAGGTACGGGTTCTGGGCCAGTATCCTGCCCACAAAGTCAACCATTATCTCATACACCGGGCTCATGAAACGGCGCGAGCGGGCCACGTCAAAGTCCAGTTCTGCCATGGCGCCACCTATGGATATGTATGCAAAATGGGTCAGACCCTGCACAATAGCCATCATGCGGTCGTGTTCCCGGGCCGATGTCACCTCGATATGGGCGCCCTGTCCCTCGTACAATGAACGGATAACGGGCAGCCAGTGTTCACTGCGCCCCTCCACAGGCACCAGTATGACTATCTGCCCCTGCAGGTCCGGGATAGTTGGGCCGAACATGGGATGCGTGCCCAACACTTCCACGCCCTCTGGTGCGTATTGCAGCATGGCGTTTACAGGCACGGTCTTGACAGACGTGATGTCCATTAACAGGCTTCCGGCCTTCATTTTTGGTGCAATGTCGGCTATCACCTGCTCGGTGAGGTCAATGGGGACTGATATCATGACCACGTCAGAGCGGGCAATCTCACTATCCAGGTCATCGGCAAATGGC
>DAOWEE010000271.1 GCA_030638625.1 Methanosarcinales archaeon | reverse complement strand
GGTCAGCACCCAGGCTGAACGCCAGGCGCTCGCCCACATCGCCTTTGATGTGGACATCTGCACCACTTTTCAGGGGGTCAACCAGGTCATGGTATGTGTATGAACTTCCGGCCTGATGGGGTATCAGGGATTTCGGGTCCAGTTTCTGGTTCAGGTAGTGGAAATTGAATGTGTAATCACACAGACTGTCCACCGGGGCTGTGAGCCGAATGTTGACGTTTTCCATATCGGTTCAACCGTGTATCAACATGGGCAGGCAGCGCGTGCACACCCATTCGCTTTTCATTTCATGGCGCAGGGGCAAGAGGTAGACCTCATCCTCTCCTTTGTTGCAATTGAAGCACCTTATGGAAATATCGGTCTTCTTTGGCTGACTTTCGGCTTTTTCTTCGTTGAACTCCACGGTTTCGCGTTCCTCTATGGTCATGGCACCTTCGGGACAAATACCGATACAGTACCCCATGCCATCGCAAAGGTCCTCTGACACTACTTTTGCCTTGCCATCGATTATCTGTATGGCGCCTTCGGCGCATGGTGACACGCACTTACCACAGCCTGTACATTTTTCCTCGTCAATATTTACTATAGTTCGTTTAACCATTTTGTTGCCTCCTTTTAATGATGTGTACCTTCAACAATTTTGATGCCTGCGTCTGTTATTGTCTTTTTGATGGAATCGATATGCGGACAGTCTGGATAATCCTCCATTTGCATGCAGGAACTCAAGTGCACCACATCTACTCCAAATCGTTTCAGGGATTTTATTAAACGATAGACGCGCCGTCCTGAACAGCCTCCGCATGTGAAATATGCTATCATCTCCGCATTTTCGTCATAATCCTTAAAGTGACTTGTTCGCTTGTTGAATGCCATAAAACAAGCAACACCGGGGCAGGCTTCTGACACGATGTCACACCTGATTACTGCGATTTTAGTGGGTTTTTCCTCTGTACTCTCTTCGACGATAATCTCACCTCTTTTTGAATATTATTTTATTGGGACAAATAAACTGTTCAATTACGGATTGTCTTTTTTAATGATATTTTTATTGTGCTATCAGGTAGCATTTTGTCTGGAACGGATATAAGGGTTTCCGGCTTTTATCAACATAACAATGATAACAACTGGATTTTTATGATGATACCGGATATAATAGACTTTTGACACCTGCAATCTTTTCAGGTTGTCCCAGGACAACAAGTACATCACCCGCAAAAATTTGTACGTCCCCACCAGGGTTGGGTAATACCTGTGAATCCCGGCGTACTACAAGTAAAGTAACCCCATACTCACTTCTAAAACCAATATGTGCCACTGTCCTTCCGACAACGGTTGATTGTTCACCAACCCGCAGTGAACTGATTTCGATATCAGGAATATGAAGTTTCAAATCAGAAAAAGACGGATGCTCTCTGGTAAGACTTCTGAGCATTTCATAACCATCTGAACGAATCTCAGCGATAAATCCTTCAATCTCATTACTTGGTATAAGATATTTCGTCAGGACTCTGGTAAATATCTCTATTGAGGTTTCAAACTCCTCAGGTATGACTTCATCAGCCCCCAATCCATACAGGGGCTTCATCTCACTGAGATAGCGCGTACGTGCAATAATATAGGCATCCGGATTTAGCCTGCGGAGAGTTTCGGTGATTCGGCGAGTCGCTGCCGGGTCAGAGATTGCCACGACTACAACCTTTGCACTGTTTATATTTGCATGCTGGAGTACTGCCTCGTGGGTCGCATCGCCATAATATATTGGTTCACCTGAGGCCTGTACGGTCCTTACTGTTTCCGGATTCATTTCGATTATCACATATTGGATACCTGCTGCCCGGGCGGCTCGTGCCAGATTCGTGCCGTTCATGCCAAAGCCGATGATAATGAGATGGTCTTCCCTTGCAGCATCCTTAATCTCTGGTACAGGGTGCAGACCTGCTATCAGTGCAGCCGGCAGCGGCAGTTTTACCACTGCATCCGCTGCCCTGGGAGATGCGGTTATAATGAACGATGTCAATGCCATTGTCAGCACGGTGACCGCCAGGAACATTTGGTAGACATTTCCGGTCAGCAGACCATTTTCAATACCGGTTTCTGATAAGATAAGGGAAAATTCCCCTACCTGTGAGAGTGCAAATCCGGTCAGGATTGCTGTTCGAAGCGGTAATCCTAATAAAATGGTTACAAGGCAGATGATTAGTGTCTTCAGGATGAGGACGCCAGATGCGATAAGTACTACGAGCCCTAAATTCTGGAGAAGGAAATCGATATCAAGAAGCATCCCGATGGATACAAAGAAGAATGCCATAAAGACGTCCCGAAACGGCAGGATGTTCCCCAGTGCCTGGTGGGCATATTCAGAGTCAGAGATGATAAGTCCTGCCAGAAAGGCACCCAGTGCCAGGGACAGTCCAATGCTGGAAGTGAGCCATGCAACTGCAAGACATATTACAATAATGGTCATCAGGAACAGTTCCCGGTTTTTCGTGCGGACGACCTGGTACATAACCTGCGGCACTATCCATTTTGCACTCACAAACACCAACAGTATGATACCCAGTCCCTGTGCCGCAAGGATTAGAAGAGCTCCGCCCACATCTGTGGTGGCTCCGGCCAGCAGGGGCGTGAATAATATCATCAGGATGACTATCATGTCCTGGAATATCAGGATACCAATGGATGTCCGGCCGTGCGGGCTGTCTATTTCAGCCCTCTCCTGCATGAGTTTGAGGACTATTGCCGTACTGCTGAGGGATACGAGAAATCCGAGGAAGATGGATTCACTAAAACCCTGGCCTAATTGCCTGCTGATTAAAAATACGACTGGGATGGTAAGCAATACCTGAAGCGAACCGCCCATAAGAACTGATTTGCGGATTCGCACCAGGTTTTGGAGCGAGAATTCGATACCGATGGCAAACAGCAACAGCACGACCCCTATCTCGGCCATGGTTTCGACTTCACCTAAAGCACCTATCAACCCCAGACCGTGGGGGCCTGCCAGTATCCCTGTTAAGAGAAATCCTACAATTGACGGCACCCTGAGGCG
>DAOWEE010000162.1 GCA_030638625.1 Methanosarcinales archaeon | reverse complement strand
TTTCTTGAAAGCAGCACCGTCACCCTCAGCGGCAAGGACCTCATGAATGCAGTCGGCGGAGATGTAAAAGACCTGGTTAACAGGGAAATATCGGGCCGGTACACCGAGATAGTAAAAGACACAGTGCAGAGTAACATTGATGAACTTAACCTTGACCAAAAGGAATCACTCCTGCTTGATAACCTGTTCAGTCAGGACATAATGACCACCATAGAGGCTGACAGGGATGCAGTAGAAAAGCTCAGGCTGATGCTCAGGGCCAGACTGGCAAAGCGCCGCATGGATATGCTAAGAGATGCCGCCCGCAAATTATCAGACCTGAAAGATACAGCAAGAGCACTGGTCTCGGGCGCCATGGAACTGGATATGTGGTTCGCTATCGGTCTTTTTGCAACAGAGCGCAACCTTACCACGCCCAGACTAACGGATGAACCCGGCATCCACATCAGGGCAGGTACAAACCTCTCCCTCGAAGGTGACATCCAGCCTGTGGATTACGCGCTGGGCGAGGTGTCAGGAAGTTTAGCAGATGGATACACTCCAGAGCGTGTAGCAGTGCTCAGCGGTGTGAATTCAGGGGGTAAGACCACCACACTGGACATGGTTGCCCAGGTGCTGATACTGTCACACATGGGATTCCCTGTACCAGGTGAAGAGGTATCAGTGGGGCCGCTGGATGAATTGTACTATTTCGGTAAATCCAGAGGTACCATGGATGCGGGTGCATTTGAATCCACGATACGGGAGTTCTCAGTTGTATCCGGAACCGGGAGGATGGCTGTACTCGTGGATGAACTGGAATCCATTACCGAACCCGGTGCATCGGCCCGGATAATAGGCGGAATCCTGGAATCCCTTGCCGGGAACCCCCATGCAGTGGGTATATTTGTGAGCCACCTGGCAGAGAGCATAATGGAACATACTTCAGCACCGGTACGGGTTGACGGCATCGAGGCGCGGGGGCTGGACGATGAGTTGAACCTGATAGTTGACCGCAATCCCAGGTACAATTATGCAGCAAAGAGTACGCCTGAACTGATAGTGGAAAGACTGGTGCGCCGGGCTGATGATGACAAGAAGGATTTCTACCAGCGGCTGCTGGACAAGTTCAAGTGATTGAAACAATCAACCCCTTCATTTCCACTGGATTAATCATTATAATTGGACAATGTTAAAATAATTCCTATGCTTTCTTTATTATTACCTGATATTGGATTAATCCAATCAAAGGAGTGGAAATATTATGTCAGCAGAACATGAATCATTCTGGGATTCCAACAATTTCGCTGTGATAACGGACAGGACAAAACCTGCAATGAAGTGGACAATAAACGAACTTGCAAAACGGGGCAAGACCGTCTATACTGTTGACCTGTCTGGCAAACCAGCAGAGGGAGCACTGCAGGATGTATCAGAACTCCCTGACGGCATCCAGGGTGCTGTGATAGGAGTTACAAAGATGCAGCCTGCAGATGTGGTGGAAGCACTGGCGGGTAAAGGTATCAATAACATCTGGATACACTGGATGACCGAGACGCCTGAGGTACAGGAGAAATGCAGCCAGTACCAGATGGAATGCCTTACTGGGAGATGCCCTATGATGTACCTGGGCGGCAGCATCAGTATTCATGGAATACATAGAAACATAGCGAAATTTGTAGGCAAGTATTGATGTTAATGGGCATCAATGCGGGAAAATGGCTATGCATATATACTCCCTAAACCATTGAAATCCGGTGACAATATGAAAGCCTGCATCATGTGCGGAGGCGAAGGTACGCGTCTGAGACCGCTGACATTCGACCGCCCCAAACCCAATATTCCTTTATTGAACAAGCCATCAGTAGTACATCTGGTAGAACATCTTGCTACCGAAGGTTTCAGTGAAATCGTAATTACCATCGGTTACCTTGGCAATGAGATAGAGGATGCACTGGGTGATGGCAGCCTGTTCGGGGTACACATAGATTATGTACGGGACAAGACCAAACTGGGTACTGCAGGCAGTATAAAGAATGCGGAGTCACTGTTAAAGGACGAGCCTTTCATTGTCATGGGCGGAGACCATGTGATGGACCTGAACCTTCGCGAATTATACCGCTTCCACGAACATAATAATGCAAAGGTCACCATCGGGCTCCTGCCCATTGAAGACCCGAGAGAATACGGTATTGCTGATATGGACGTGTTCAACCAGATTCACCGGTTTCATGAAAAACCAAATGCGGGAGATATATTCAGCAATCTTGCCAGTACAGGGATATACGTGTGTGACCCTGCCATACTTGAATTGATACCCCCGACAGCCAATTTTGATTTTGCCAAGGATTTGTTTCCGAAAATGATGAAAAAGGGTGACAGGCTAAATGGCTATCTGGTAAGGGGGCACTGGACCGATATCGGTAATGCAGGCGCGTACAGGCAGGCATGTAAATGGAAACTTGAAAAACTGCCCGGGACCACAATCAATGGTGATTTCAATATCAGGGATGCAAGTGTTTTAGGGCCAGTAAATATCGGTAACGGGGTAACGGTGGGCTCTAATTCGGCCCTGGTGGGCCCCATCATGATAGGGGAGAACACCACCATAGGAGATGAGGTGCTCATAGGTCCCTACACCTCCATTGGCGCTAATTGCAACATAAAGAGTGGGGCCAGGATACTATCTGCCATTATATACAATGATGTGGAGATTGGAAAGAACACCAGCGTTTCAGGGGCGATAGTTGACAATTCCACGAAAATTAGTGACAACTGCACACTGGAAACCGGCACTGTTATCGGGCCCAGGGTGATTATCAAGAATAATGTCACCATTCATTCCAATGTGAGCCTGTGGCCTGAACTGGTTATTGACAAATATACGAATGTGAAAGAGACTTTGCAAAATCCAGGTTATGATTCTCACAACTCACACAAATCATGAAAAGCAAATGATTCATGTAAATGGCTTAATTCATGAAAGGGATTTGAATCTGTACCTGAACATGGCTCTTAACACGACCATACCATCTCGCACCGGCCTGAATTTTGATGACCCGGTCCGGGCCATATAGGTTATGGGTATTTTTTTTACCTTGAGCCCCAGCCGCACCGCCTTGGCTGTTATCTCGGTCTCGATCCCGAAATCGTCAGATTCCAGTCCCATCTTCTCAATAGCCTGCCATCTCATGCCGCGAAGCCCTGAAAGGTTATCCAGCCGCGATGAATAGAGCAACTGGAACAACCCTCTGGATATGGCATCGCCCACCAGGAAAAGTCGCGGCAGGGCATCCCCGTCAAACTCCATCCTCTCGCCGATAACAAGGTCGTATTCCTGCAGGCATTCCATGATCTGTGGTACCGCACCCAGTGGATACGTGCCATCCACGTCAAGGAACACCACATCATCCTGCACATGGTCAAAGGCACAGCGCAGGGCCTCTCCCTTGCCCAGACCGTGGTCGTATATCACTTCCACGCCGTACTCATTGGCTATCTCAACTGTGCGGTCTGTGGAATGGCCGTCCACTACGACTATCCTGGGATGCCCGCACAGTTCTTGTATTCGTTTAATGGTGGCACCTATACAGGATTCTTCG
>DAOWEE010000166.1 GCA_030638625.1 Methanosarcinales archaeon | reverse complement strand
TGACCCATCATGGATTAATTTGAGGTGATATTGTGGGAGAGTATCCAGTGGTAATGACCATCGCCGGTTCTGATTCCGGCGGTGGTGCAGGCATACAGGCTGACCTGAAGACCTTTTCGGCACTGGGAGCCCACGGCACCTGCGCTCTCACCTCAATTACCTCCCAGAACACTACCGGGGTGCTGGATATCCATGACCTGCCGCCCGCTGCCATTGCATCCCAGATACGGGCTGTGGCGTCTGATATGGATATTGCTCATGCCAAGACCGGTATGCTTTCATCTTCTGACATTATCCTGGCAGTGGCAGAAATGGTCAGGGAATTCGGGATACCCCTGCTGGTTGACCCGGTCATGGCTGCGGAAGCGGGGGGCAGTCTGCTGCGAAGCGAGGCTGTGAAAACCCTGCAGGAAGAACTCATCCCTCTGTCAAAGGTGGTGACCCCCAATATCCATGAAGCAGGGGTGTTTGCCGGGATAAAGGTCAATGACTGGCAGGATGCGAAGGAAGCCGCCCGCAGGATGGTAGATGCGGGGGCCAATGCCGTAATAATCACGGGCGAGCATCTGGATGGTTCCGACCTGCTCTATGACGGGTTGGATTTTACACTAATTGAAGGTGAACTGGTCAAGGGCGGGACCCACGGTGCAGGATGCACCTATTCGGCAGCCTTAACAGTTTTCCTGGCAACTGGCCATTCATTGAGGGATGCGGCGGCAGGTGCCAAGCTGTTCGTGACCAGGGCCATTATCGAGAGCCGGTCAGTGGGTAAGGGTGTGGGTCCTGTGAATCCTGGTTGGCATACCCTGAAGACCGCACAGATGTATGAAACGCTAAGCGATGTCAAGGAAGCGGTTGCCATACTGGAATCGTCTGCTGATTTTGCCACCCTCATCCCTGAGGTGGGCTGCAATGTGGCAGCAGCAGTACCAAATGCAGCCTCTGTGGGTGAGGTGTGTGCTGTCCAGGGCCGGATTGTCAGGCTCCAGGACCGCGCCCGGGCTGTAGGATGTCCGGCCTTTGGTGCCAGCAGCCATGTGGCTAAGATTGTGCTGGCTGCCATGCATCATGATGCGGGATTGCGGGCGGCCCTGAATATCCGTTATTCTGAGGATGTGCTGGAGGTTATCAGGGATATGGGGTTGGCTGTGGCTTCATTTGACAGGGCACACGAGCCCGAGGGTGTCAGTACTATGGAATGGGGCACCCGGACTGCTATTGATACGTACCGTAAGTTGTATAACCGGGTGCCGGATGTGGTGTTTGATAAGGGGGCTGTGGGTAAGGAGCCTATGATTCGGGTGCTGGCGCACAGGGCTGTGGATGCTGCTGGGTTGGGTGTGGAGATTGCGAGGGGGCTGGGTGGGGAATGAGAAGGGTGCTCAGAAAGGAGTTTCCCCACTTAAAGGAATGGTGTGGGAACCATCTCTGGGCTCCAAGTTGTTACCACGGCTCTGTGGGCAATGGCTGGGATGTGGTTGAGAATTATATCTCAGCACACAATACATATGAGCATAACAGGAGATAATCCTGAAAAAACGCTATATACAGGCCCTGGACATTTGTCCGGGGTATACCGTGACTGCGAGATGGGGGATTTATGCTCGGAATTTTATAAACGATTAATATACTTTTTTCCAAAAACCTTTAAAATTAAACTAAAGAATCTCGCATCAAATTCCCAATCATCATAAACTAAAGATTTAGCTAATTCATCATGTTTTCTGAGATCAGATTCTTCTAATTTTAAAAATTCATAGTAAAAATCTAAAGCTTTGGATGTATCATTATATGATCGGTGTAGAATATTCCAAAGATCTTTTCTAGATAAAGCTGAGTCATAGGATATAATGTGCAAAAGCCCACCTTTTCTGTACCCAGACCAATGAACCCAATTTTTAAAATTATTATAATTTTTAAGAATTTGATCCCGGTTTGATATATATTCAATTTCGATTCCAATGCGTAAATCATCATTTTCTGGATCAAGTATACCGATGTCTATTCTATTTTCGATATTCCCTACATCCATCCTATGTTCTGTTTCTACTTCTAGTTCAATCCCACAATCATCAAAGTAATCATCCAACCAATAAGCTAAATTTTTTTTAAAGTTTTTCGTAAAATTATGTTCTGCCATTTATTCTTACCCTCCCAAATCCTAATAATAGATGTTTAAAGCAATGTGTATTTAAAATTTGTTAAAAATTCATCGTATTTTATTTGAGCTATTGCAACAAGATTTGTCAAAACCAAAATATAGTTTAACTGGGTTTTAATCTTGAGCATAGACCTCGATGCCTCCTGCTTACAGCAGGAGGTCCGTGACCGGGATTGAAAATTATGTGCATCGTAAAGATATGGCAAAATATTAGCAGTTATAAAAAAAAGCCAGACGTAAATAAGTGAAGTTTTTTCTCTTATGCCTCTGCCTTTCCGACTGTAGGCATTTCTAATTTGAGCCCAGTTAAATCTTCCAATTTGAACTTATTTTTTACATTAAGGATTTCTATCCCTACTACACTTCCATTTATATTATAATCGACAATGAGACCTTTATTTATTTCCTCACTTTCCTCGATTGCATCCTCGCTAATTCTAAAGTAAAGTGCATCGCTTTCTAAATCAACCTTAATTCTCATTTTCGATTCCTCAATCTTCTATCATAAAACATTGTTATTATAATATATGGTTCTTCTCTTCCTTTAACAACAACTCTTAAAACCCTTTCACCAATTTTCTTAAAAGCATACCAAATTTCAGTTTCAATTTCATCATCTTCTGACCAATCTCGTTCGATCAAAGCCGATATGATTCCTTCTTCTGTAAATTTTCTTTCTTTTAGCATATCTTTAGCATGATTGGTGAAGTTAACTTTGATCATTATTCCCACTTTAGGTTGATATTACATAATAATTTTGAATTATTTTAATATTAATTATGCACCCTTAAGATGCCTCCGACATCCGGAGCCGTGACCTTACACAACCACCCACCCCAGCGCAAATTATAAATAATACACTCTCAAGTATAATACTTATGAGTGTATTCATCAACAGACAAAGAGAACTCTCGCTCCTCAACCAAAGGTTCGACAGCACCAAAGCCGAATTCATGGTAATATACGGCAGGCGCAGAATAGGAAAAAGCCAACTCATAGACCAGTTCACAAACAATCGGGGCATCCGTCTCCTGGCCCGTGAAGAATCAAAAACCCTCCAGCTCAGGATATTTGCATACAAACTCGGGGAATTCTTTAACGACGACCTGCTGAAAAAGACCGAATTCACAGGCTGGGACGGATTTTTTGAATACCTCTCAGGCAGGGTAGATGAAAGAATCGTAATAGCCATAGACGAATTCCCGTACCTGGTCAAAGAAGACCCCAGCCTCCCATCCATCCTGCAGGATTACTGGGACAACAAACTCAAAAATTCAAACATCTTCCTCATACTATGCGGTTCAAGCATCTCAATAATGGAATCAATGGTAATGGGATACAGCAGTCCACTTTATGGAAGAAAGACCGGACAATTACTCATCAGGCAGATTCCCTTTATCCACATACTTGGTTACATAAAGGACATTAAAAAAGCAGTAGAATTCTATTCAGTATATGGCGGAACCCCTGCATACATTATGGAAGCTGACCCAAAAAAAGATATTTTCACAAATATAGAAAACAACATCCTGAGTGAAGATTCATTCCTGTACAGGGATGTTGAGTTCGTACTCAGGCAGGAACTGACACAACCCAGGTACTATTTCTCAATCCTGCTTTCCCTTGCAAAAGGTAATCATAGAATCGGGCTGATAGCCAATGATACAGGTCTTAGCATAAGCATAGTGAACAAATACCTCTCTGTATTAATTGACCTCCAGCTTGTTTACCGAACCGTGCCTGTCACAGAGAGCTACAAAAGCAGAAAAGGATTGTATTTCCTTGCCGACAATTTATTTGATTTCTGGTTTAAGTTCGTATATCCTGAAATGGAGGATGTCGAAAAAGGAAAAGGAAATGCCGTTATTGAAAACATAAAGCCACGATTTAACCAGTACGTGGGGAGACATTTTGAGAACATTGCCCTGGAAATTCTTGAAATGCTAAACGACAAAGAGCTCCTCCCTTTTAGATTCACGAAAATAGGAAAATGGTGGCATAAAGAGCAAGAGATTGATATAGTGGCATTTAATGAAATAAGCAAACAGGCCATTTTCTGCGAATGCAAATGGAGCGACAAGGTCAATGCACACAAAGTTCTTGAGCATCTAAAAGAAAAGGCAAGTCTAGTCCCAATTGAAAAAGAAGAGGAGTACTACATTATATTTGCAAAGGGATTCAAGACAAAAATAACAGAAGATAATGTAATATTATATGACCTGAAAGATTTGGAGCAGTTACTTCTCTAAGCCACTTTATGTCGAAAAGGACTCGTTGTCCCTTGCTTATAGTTTCTTACGTTTGGGAATCGCCTTTGCAGCTTCATAACCCTCCGGCCATGTGCTGGAGGTTATCAGGGATATGGGGCTGGCTGTGGCTTCATTTGACCGGGCACACGAGCCAGAGTTCGTAATAGGTATACCGATGATTGTGGGATGAGATATTATGCTCGGATTATTATTCTTCAGTTTAAAGAATTGAATAGAATAATGATATGTTAGACACAATACCACAATCCAGTTATACAAAGAATAGTCCAGATGCGACTACAAACCAGTGTTATTCAAACCTCTTCCTTAACCTTCTCCACAACCCTGATATCTGAAATACCAGTACCCGGATAATTCCCAGTCTCATCCTTCTCAGCAGACTTCACCATATCCCACACCGTAAGCAGCGCCACCGCCGCCCCGTGTAGCGCTTCCATCTCAACCCCGGTCTTCCCGACCGAGCGCACTTCCACCACAGCCTCCACCCTGTCATCCTCCACAGTAAACTCCACGTCCACGTGGGTTATGGGTATCTGGTGGCACATCGGTATAGTATCCCAGGTACGCTTAACAGCCTGTACCGCCGCTATCCTGGCAGTGGCCAGCACGTTCCCCTTTTCGATAGTGCGGCTGCGTATGGCTTCAATGGTTGCAGTTTTAAGCCGGATATGTCCGGAAGCCACGGCCCGCCTGATAGACTCCGACTTGTCGCTGATATCCACCATCCTGGCCCGGCCTTCGTGTATGTGTGTGAAAGTCTCATCCATGTTTTCAGTCAATCCTGACATGCTTTCGCTGCTGGTAATCTTCCAGTGCCTGTTTCAGTTCATCAGAGAGCGTTTGCGCCTCTTGCAGGTTTAATTTCAGTACAGCCTCATCCTCGCCGTGGCGCACCACCAGCCTGACCCTGTTACGTTCCAGTTCTACAAGTATTTCCCTCAATTCCTCACCCCATTTAAATTTTCATAGCCACCGGGATATTGTCAATCACATCAGTGGCTAACAAACCCGCTCCCAGTTCCTCATAAACCATATCCCCTGCCCGTCCGCAGATGTATGCCGCCGCTCCCGCAGCTTCAATAGCGTTATTCCTGGCAAACAAAGCACCCGTAATACCTGCCAGCACATCCCCGGTTCCGCCCACGGTCATGCCTGGATTGCCTGTGCGGTTGACCCTGGCGCCCTGGCCGTTAGAAATCACATCTTCTGGCCCCTTGAGCAACACAACCGCACCGTTCTCGGCTGCGAATCTGTTGACCATGCTCACACGCTTATCAGGTTCTGTGGACACCTCATCGCCCGACAGTACCTTGAATTCACCAGCATGAGGCGTGACTATCATCTCGCAGCCGTACCGGGTCAGCGGCATCTCCAGCGAGGCCAGCCCGTCAGCATCCACCACAACCCGGCTGCACATCGGCAGAAT
>DAOWEE010000360.1 GCA_030638625.1 Methanosarcinales archaeon | reverse complement strand
GTACAGACCTCCCATGAGCGGGAAAAAGTACGATGCACTGGCAATAAATGTGGCAATATGGATAGCATCAATAATACTATGTATGAAGAACGAAGCTACCGTTGCTGAAAAAATGATTATGAGCACGCTTACCCGGTTAACAACCAGCATCTGCTTCATTGTAGCATCAGGTTTTATGAACCTCTGGTATATATCCCGGGAAAGACATGAAGCCCCTGAAGTTGCAAAGGTATCAGCACATGACATTGCCGCTGCCGCAAGTCCTATTGCACTCAGTGCAATCACAAGTGGTGAAAAGCTTTCAACTATAAATCTCAAAAGCGCAGGTTCTGCTTCCCTCATTCCCATCGGGAAACCCATCTGTGCAATCTCGGGATATATGGAGTTAAGACCAATTGCGATAACAGCACATGCTGCAAATACCACTAATATCAGCATTGAACCAAGTACCATACCATGTTGTGCAGATTTCTTGTCCCGGGCAGCCCAGACTCTTTGCCACGGGTCCTGTTCTGTCATCCAGCCAGGAATAATGGCGATTATGAATATCAGCACCATAGGAATTCCTATGGAAATTGGGTTCCACCATGTGGAATCAACATTACCGAACAATTCCGATACAGTAATAGCAGGTACATCAACAGCACCTGATGTGGCAGCACCAACTGCCAAAGCGGCCATTGCAATGGTAAATATGGCCAGGAAAGTGAACTGGATAACATCTGTCCAGACCACAGCCGACAATCCGCCCAGTGTCACATATACAGATACTGCCAGTGCGACAATAAGTGCAGCATACAGTGGACTTAACCCATAGAATACCTCAAGTACAAGTGCCAGTCCCTTGATATCTGCAACTGCAAATAATATCATTACGATTGCAATAATTATTCCAAGAGGAGCCCGCATTGCACTACTATATCTCTGCTCAATGAGTTCCGGCTGTGTGATAGCGGGCAGGTTCTTTATCCTTCCCACCAGCAGTGCTATGATAAGCAATGCCAGTATGTTCGGGGCCACAAATCCCCATATCGAACCCATTCCAAGGAGCATGTAAAATCCAATAACTGCAAGTATTCCGCCTGCTGTAAGCCATGAAGCGGCTGCTGAAAAACCAATCGCTTTAGGACCAATCTCTCTACCAGCAAGCCAGAAATCAGTGACTGACTTCTGTTTTTTAGTAAAATACCATCCAATACTTACAAGTCCTAATAAATAAACTGCAAGCAAAATTAAAAATATTTGATAGCCATCCATTATAAACACCTTTTTTTAAAAAAATAATGACATCATGCATGTATTTATATGTAACCAATAAATTCGAATATGAATTTGTAAAATCTGCCTGAATTATCTCCACATGAAATAGGCCATCATCCCAAAAGGTATTATTATTGAGTGCCATTATTATGATTCAAATGGACCCTGATATTACCTTTGACGACATCGGCAGTTATCCACTCCCCCCTGATATATCAAGGGACTGGATAGCACAAGCGGCTGCATCCAGGCAAGAAGATGAACGCCTGTTCCGGATAATTTCCCAAACGATGGAACAAAAGATAGAAGCAGGCGTGGAAGTCCCTACCTATCCACAGTTCAGGGACATGAACCGTCAATTCCTCGATATAATAGACGACCCCGAACGCACTGATGAACCCCTGCTGGTCAGGGACTCAGAAGCAAATATCCTGGAACTGGAAGCCATTGCCGCACTGGCAGGTGAGTATAGGGCCCTGCACGGCAAAGCCCTGAAGATACGGGTGTGCGTCACCGGACCTGTGGAACTGTACCAGCAAGAGTTCGGCGGTACATCATACGGGGACGTGCTGCTCACAATCGCAAAGAGCATTGACAGGTTTGTCAAAAATGCCATCAACCAATCCAGCGACCTTGAAGTGGCTGTTGTGTCCATTGACGAGCCCAGTATTGGCATTAACCCCCAGATAATGCACGGTGATGAAGATATTATCAAGGCACTCACCGCAGCAGGCCAGACCGCCCACAACAATGGCATTGATACTGAGATACATCTCCACTCATCCCTGAACTACAAACTGGTATGCCAAGTCCCCTCCATTAACGTCATCGGTGTGGAATCGGCGGCAAATCCCTCATATCTGGAACTGGTCGACCGCTCAGACCTTATTGCATCTGACACGTTCCTCAGGGTAGGTATAGCCCGTACAGATATATTCGGCCTGACCGCAACTCTCAACGAAAAATACAACACCAATGTCTGGAAGGAACCTGACAGAATAAAAGAAGTGGTCACAGAAATGGAAACGCCGCAGGTCATAGCTGCCAGGCTTTCCAGTATTTACAAGAAGTTCGGTGAAAGCATCAGGTATGCAGGACCTGATTGCGGCCTGGGTTCATGGCCAACACCGGATATGGCTCAGCAGCTGCTTAAAAACACAGCAAAGGGTATAGAAATGTTCCGTCAGGAACTGTAACCTTTTGCCATCTTCCATCTGGGCACTAAAACTTTTTAAGATACATCTTCCAATAACATACCATGGATGATTTCATTCAAGTGGATGTAATGGGCGTGTACATGACAAGTACATTACACGGTCTGACCCCAGTGGTCATGATTTCTAATGAAGCAGGAGAAATTATGCCCATCTATGTGGGGATGTCTGAAGGAGTATCCATCAACTCGGCCTCGAACAACGAGATTACGCCCCGGCCCATGACACACGACCTCATGACCTCCATCATTGAGCGGCTGGACGCCAGTATCTCCTGTGTATTCATAGATGAGATTAAGGACGGCATCTATTATGCCAGGCTCAAACTGAATTACGACGGCTCTACAATTGAAATAGATGCCAGGCCCAGTGACTGTATCTCACTGGCAGTGCGCACAGGCGCACCCATAAAAGTGCGCAGTTCTGTGTTCCAATCCTCAACAATAAAGGAAGATGAAATGGAAGGAATGATGACCCTGGATTCATTTGTAAACAGTTCCTGAAGGTAATGGATTACTTTCACTCTCCTATCAAAAGTCTCATACCTTATCCTGACAATTACAGTACGTGAATCTGCTCGATTTCCAGGCCGACCCTGATAAAACCGACATCTGTTCAGTTGGCGAACTCAATCACTATATCCACGATATGCTCAACAACGACCCCCATCTTAGAAATATATGGATTCGGGGCGAGATATCCAACCTTACCAATCACAGTTCCGGTCACAAATACTTTACCCTGAAGGACAGCCGCTCCCAGCTAAACTGCGTGATGTTCAGGAACTACTGCCGCAGCCTGACCTTTGAGCCTGAAGTAGGTATGAAGTTGCTGGCCCAGGGCGATATCGACGTATACGAGGTCAGGGGAACATACCAGCTTGTGGTCACGGCACTCAGGCCCGATGGTATTGGGGAACTGCACATCGCACTTGAAAAATTAAAGAAAAAACTCTCGGCCCAGGGATTGTTTGATGCCGGCCATAAGAAGTCGCTGCCCACATTCCCCAGGCGCGTGGGTGTGGCAACATCTCCTACCGGGGCCGTGCTGCATGATATTATTAACGTGACCAGGCGCAGATTCCCGGTGGATATCCTGCTGTCCCCAACCGTGGTCCAGGGTGAGAATGCAGTAGATAGTATAGTGAATTCAATCAAGCGCCTGAACCACGCGGATGTTGACGTTATCATCCTTGCCAGAGGCGGGGGGTCCCTGGAAGACCTGTGGCCATTCAACAGCGAACAAGTGGCCCGGAGCATCTATGATTCAAGAATACCCGTGGTCTCTGCAGTGGGGCACGAGACCGATTTCACGGTAGCAGACCTGACCGCAGACATCCGTGCACCCACCCCTTCAGCCGCTGCCGAACTGGTAGTACCTGACCGGAATGAGGTAATGGTCAGGGTGGATACGGCCCGGTCGCATCTCATATCATCCATCACAGGTCTGGTCGCTCATCACCACAATCATCTGTCACATC
>DAOWEE010000209.1 GCA_030638625.1 Methanosarcinales archaeon | reverse complement strand
TAATTTCCCTGAAATCCGCATCACCGTAAAATGGCTCGGTGCAAAAGGAACAGTGACTCTGGCGCGCGCATCCCCGGTATGTTTCAAGTTCGCACATCACATGGGGATAGTCGGGATGCTGCTTGATAACGAACGCACCCAGGGCACCCCAGCGTGCAATCTCATCTGTGGAGCGCGTCCTGTGAACTACTGATTCCGGCTCAGTCAGTCCGGTGGGTAAGTCAAGCACATCATGTACAAAAGCCTCAATATCTTCCCTGGCAAGGGTGAGCCCTGGCACATCCGGCCCGGCCGCTTTCATGCCGCCCTGGCTGCCATATCCCAGCCTGATAGGACCGCCCAGTACCACAGGCGTATCCCCGGCCATCCGGGCGATATCACTTATCTCATTGAGGTTGATAGGAGTACCCCGCAGGTATTTTCCGGGCACGGTCATGCCTGCGATGATGATAATCAACCCTGCCTTTCCCAGTATGTCCTGCCCCTGTCCCTGCCGTATCCGGTCAATAGTCAGGTAATGGATATGGTCATTGGATATGCCCTGTTCTGCCATGGCGCCGGCGATGTACCTGGGGTAGGGTGAAATATATGGCGGGACACCTAAACATGCAGGCTCGTCCACGTATCCGTCGATTATCAGGGTGCGAATTATAGAGTGTATCCTCCTTTTGTGGGTGATGGTTGTCTGAAAATTGATGTGGTCTGAATGGTAGTGTAATATGATTTAAAATATAAAGACTCATACTCTAATTATACGGGAGGGAATGCCATGAAGATAATAAACGAACATGTCACTTTCGATTCAAAGGGCCACTCAGATATCATTGATATCACAGCTCAGGTTCAGCAAAAACTTACCAGTTCAGGACTGAACAATGGTTCATTGCTGGTCTTTGTACCAGGCGCCACAGGTTCTGTGACCACAATGGAATACGAGCCGGGCCTGGTAGCTGATATGCAGGCTGCACTGGAAAGACTCGCGCCTAAGGGGCTGGAGTATGACCACAATCTCAAATGGGGGGATGGCAACGGGCACTCCCATATCAGGGCATCAATGCTGGGGCCAAGCCTGGTTGTCCCCTTTATTGACAGGCAGCTGACACTGGGTACATGGCAGCAAATAATTTTTATTGATATGGATAACAGGCCCAGGTCAAGGGAACTGGTATTGCAGATAACTGGCGAATGACATATGTTGTATTAAAAAAGTATATAGTCCTGTATGTATTAATATCGGCAAAAGTGATTATATGAATATGACCATCTCAGGGAGTGTATGGAAATACGGGGACGACATCGATACTGATGTGATAATTCCCGGTAAGTACCTGAGAACCACTGACATGCGAGTCTTTGCCGAGCATGCAATGGAAGGCATTGACCCTGACTTTTCAAAAAAGATAAAACCCGGAGATGTTATAGTCGCAGGTGAGAATTTCGGGTGCGGCTCATCACGCGAGCAGGCACCATTGGCACTAAAACATGCCGGTGTATCCTGTGTGGTTGCAAAGTCATTTGCCAGGATTTTCTTCAGGAATGCCATCAACGTGGGCCTTCCCATCATTGAAGCCGATGTCAGCTGCCAGGAAGGCGAAATTTGTACTGTTAACCTTGAACTGGGTCAGGTGCAGTGTGATGACAGGGTTTATGAGGGTACAAAACTGCCAGACTTCCTGCAGGAAATGCTGTTGGATGGAGGTCTCGTGGCCCACAGGAAAAAACAGGCATCAAAGTGAGGCTGATTTAACAGGATGATGATATTTCCAGATGATTACAAGATGGTGGGTATCGCCCATGACGACCCAATTAAAAAACCAATGGGTAAGGCTCCAATTTATTTTGCAACGAAATACGTGATTGCTTATGTGCCCGACGGCAACATCAAGATATTAAGGGTCAAAAGTGAACCCACAAAAACCCTGCTTACAAAACCTGTATCCATTGAAGTTATCGCAGAGGGAGATGAAGTCGTAGTACATAAGACTGAACATGATGCCCATAACAGGACAAAATTGATACTGCTCGCGCTTGAGCAATGTAAAGGTCCTGTGAACACTGTGATTTTCAAGGGCAGGGATAAACACCTGACCTTTGTACACAAACCAAGTATGTGCGATGTCATTACCGTAGAGATTATCGATGTTATCCCGCCCGAACCTCCCTGGCTGTCCTTTGCTATCCAGCGCCTGGTGGAAAGCGGTATCCTGGGTGAATTGAATATTACTTTTGAAAAGACGCTAATTGACCTGTGCCAGTTCGAAGGAGACAAGGTGGTATTCCCTTGTAATGCATCTGAACTGAACGGCAAATACCTTGACACAAATGATGATATCGAAGACGGTTCGGTACTTGTAGGCTGCGACATATCCAAGGAGATATTTGAACTCAGGTTCCCTGATTATACTTACTCTCAGGTAAACATGTGTCCGCTAAGGGCCGAACTAATAAAACCTTCAAAGCCATTTATTACCAGATGTTGCCAGACAAAGAACACTGGACTTATCAATATCAATGGACATGACGGTGTGGTAGTTCACTGGGGCGCATCAGAATACGATATTGTTGATGCCATAAGACTGCTGGTGAATAGATTAAATGGTGAGCCAGATGAAAGTGGCAGTGATTGAAGGGGACGGAATCGGGCATGAAGTAATTCCTCCTGCAGTGGATGTACTGCAAGCGGTGGGACTTGATTTTGAAATTGTGCCGGTAGAAGTGGGATACGGCAAATGGGAGCGCACCGGCCGGGCAATGGACGATAATGACTTGGATGTGATGCGTGATTGTGACTGCATCCTTTTTGGCGCCATTACCACACCCAATGACCCCAATTACCAGAGTGTCTTGCT
>DAOWEE010000223.1 GCA_030638625.1 Methanosarcinales archaeon | reverse complement strand
GGATACTCCAACGGTCACACTGGAATTATTGATATGGCTGAAGACACGTGGAATAGTGTTATTTACATCTGTTCTTGTATTGATGCTATTGCTGAATGGACCCACAGAATTATTATAGTGACATTCTTCACATATCCTTGTATTCGCATCATCAGTACCGCCCATTACAACATTTTCTTCATGGCAGGCATAACAACCTTCATTATTCTGGAACTGTTGCCCGGATTTTGTTTTATAATCTGCACCATCCCCTTCCCAGTCAAATCCTGATGTATGGATCTCGGGTGCTGTTGTAATACCTTGGTAATGTAATTTATCCAAAGTGCTGACATTTCCATGACAATTTATACAAAAATTAGCTGTCTTATTCACGGGATGCCTTACCTGTGGTGCATTACCCCATACGGCTCCGTTAGTGGCATTCTTATGACACAGCACACAATTGAGAGATGCGGCATCCTGGACCCTGGCTATTTCCGGTCCTGAGACATTGCCATAGTGTGAGACATTGGATAGGTCGGTTTCGTTACGGGTTCCATTGATGGGTTCAATATGAGGCGTTAAACTGCTGACGTGACAGGAGGCTGAACAGTTATAATTTGTAGTTATATCAGTACTGCCATTAAGACCTGCAGGAATGTGTTCAATAGTACCCGGGATCGTGTCATCAAAGGTGCTGCCCTGAGGCGTGCCATTGACGTGACAGTCACCTTCGGTACAGTCCAGCGGGAAGGTTACATTAGCCGGATTGGTGGCACTCAGTGGGTCTGATGGATGCTGGGTGCCGGGATCACTCCCATTACCGTGGCAGGCCCAGCAGGCTTTGCTGAGGTTATTGATAGGTGTGGAATTAGTGGCGTTGCTGTTCAGGCCGGCGTGAACGCTTGAGCTGAATGCACTAACGTTAATGTCAGGCATTATACCGGATTCGCCGTGACATTGGAGGCAGTCCCTGCTGCCCTGTGAAGCGTTGATGACGCCTGGGTCGTGCAGTGTAGTAGTACCCACGACATGACAACCGTAGCAACTGGTACTAACGGCATCATGGCTGCTTAATTTTGAGATGTTGGTGGCATTGAATATTTCACCGCTGGCTGTGGTGTGACAATAGAGACAGCCCTGGGAACCGTTCTTACCGTTGACCTTCCAGCCCACGGTATCGATTATATTGTGGGTATCATTTGTTTTATCTGTCATCTCCCTGAGATAATGTCCTGCTACGTTTGCGGCATCATCCGGCATAACAGCCATGTTAGTAGCATTAACTCCGGTCTGGTCATCTTCATTAAATCCGGTAACACCAGTCAGACTGTGGCAGAACTCACATGTTATTCCGGCACTGGTCCTGACATACTGTGATGCCGACCCGGATGAATGGGATTTTACCTGGGGTGCTGTGGGTATAGCCCCCTCCAGATGGCAGTTGAAACATGTGTAAACAATGGATTTGTCTATTTCAGTCTGGTAATGGCAGGCCCGGCAGTCACTATTATTAACAACACCGATTCCATCGGTTGTATTGATATTTACGTGGGTTCCCTGGCTGAAGGCTGTCATATTGACCATGTTTCCTGCATGGCAGGAAGTGCAGTCTCCCATCAGGTTTTTGGCTGTTCGGTAATATTTAAAGCTTAAGTTGTATCCATGACATCCATAGCAATAAACATCCCCGCTCTGGTTGAGGTAATCCAAATCGTTTATAATTCCATACTCACCGTTTACATCTGAACCGAATTCTATTCCCAGGTCATCCCGGGTCAGGGCCGGACCCTGGCTATTGCCATGAGGGTCATGGCATGCGGTACAGCCTGTCATCGAATCAAGGTTTCCATCCCTGTTGGAATCCCACATCTGGCCTTCATTGATGCCATGCATGTCCAGGTGGTCCCAGTGTATGTTAGCAGGATAGTTGTCAAAGTTGTAGCCTTCAGGGAGTTCATTGGCAAAGTTTGTGCCGGGTTCGTTAATGCTCAGGGGATATCCGGGTGTTGGTCTGTGTGTCCACAGGTTATTTGAATATCCAGGTGGCAGGCCGATGAGTTGTGTTTCATTGTGGCAGTAATAGCATAACTGGTAGTTACTGCTGTTATACTGGGTGAAATTTAAAGGCCCTGTAAGGTTAGTCCCAAAGAGGAGTCGCAGGAATTTTCCATGTTCAGTTTCAAGGGGATTGATGGATGAGTTGTGACAGTCGATGCATTCCAGCAGATCGTGAGAGTTGGCATCGTATTGTGTATTGTTTATGTAATAGGATGTTCCCACATCTGAATGGCATCCAGCACCGAAACATGCATCGTTGGCTTGAGCTGAGCTAACAATGGGCAATAGTAATGAAAATGCCAATAGCATTATTATCATTTTTATTATTTGTTTCATATTTCCCATTCCAAGTTTTAATCGAGCTCCAGCAATCTTACCATGTTCAATTGGGCGGGTCATCCACACCCGAATAATCGGCAACAGGCTTCCATGTTACCCAATCGATCCATCCCTTGAAAAGTACAAGGGAATTATGATTGGGAGGGGAGCCAATGTATGTTAATTGGTTTTCGGCAAGCATTTCATCCCCGGGCAGCGGCTGGAATCTACACTTACCATTATCCCAGGGATCGGAAACCCCTACATTCTTATATCCGGACCAGTTTTCACCTGCACCCAATCCGTCAGTTCCCTGGTCGTCTACCCAGATGTTGACAGGTATGTTAGGTCTGTCAGAATCAAATACTACCTTTATCTTATACCAGTGGTTGAGTAAGATGGGGTATTCAGTCCGGTTCACGCCAACCTGTTTCCACCATGCACCATTCCCCACATAATTATCATCCGGTGCTGAGGCATTACAATAGCGCCTGTATTCGGAAGGTACCCTGTACTTGAATATTATACGGGCTTCATCCCGGGGCACTTCCGGACCTGTCCAGTTGGTCATCCAGTCGCCCCTGAATATCGTTAATTGGAAAGACCTCTTTCTTTCAATTATTCTTTGTTGGGTGGCAGTTCTATTGATGTCGTCTGTGTCCAAATCCAATATTGGTACGAATACTCGAGTCTCAATGGTGACTTTCCGCTGATGCCCTGTTGGACTTGTAGAAATCAGGTAAGCTTTGCTATTATCAATATCTATATACGTATTTTGTGTCTCATTACCGTGGAAGTATCCGTCACCCGGAAGTGCTACGGACGGATTTCCTACCGTTCCTGTAAGTGAACCTGTCTCATCCGTGACAGTGGCGTTACCCGCCGATTCGTTCAGTTGGAAGCTGACCACACTTGGCGTAACAGATATGGTGACTGGCCACGGCCCTGCAGGTTCACCATCCGAATCCCAGATAGAAATGCCCGGCGTCGCAACCAGGTCATCAGCATCGGCAGCAATGAGCGGTGCACTCATAGTAACAGCAGCAAAGGAGGCGCCCGGCGTGTGGTTCACACTTGTAATGGTCCTTGGATTGTCTGCATTCACATCGGTCATTAAGAAATCACCAGGTACAAGGGCTCCGGTCATGTCCATATTTGTCCAGACACCCTCAGTAAATGTGACAAGCAGGTAGTTGCTGCCGACTATGCCTGAAACGCTTTGTATCTCTGGTGTAGTCGAGGGTCTGCTGGGTTCGGTCCAGAGGTATGGGCCACCGCCGCCGGTATTCTTTTTAATCCTATGGATTGAGTTTGTTTCATGACAGGAAGCAGTACCACAACTCATGCCGGCGTGCTGTCCGCCGTAATAATAATGACAGGCATTGCAGAAACTATTCCAGTTGCCGCCATCAGCACAATTCTCACCATTGGGATCGGAATCGCCTCCTGTACCACAGTCACCATTAGAATTAACATTGAAGCGTTCCCTGATCATTGAACCACGGTTCGAACCGTGTGCCTCGTGGCAGTCCGTGCAGGACAAAACAAAGTTTATACCAGCGTTCTTTTGGACAGAATCATAAGGCCATCGCATAAAGTGCCCGGCCCCCCGACCACGTGTAACGCCAGGCTCGCTGAATATGGGGTCTGGATTACCGCTGCTGCCAAACATCCCGACGTCACCCCAATATGACGGCCTGTCAGCCGAATTGAGACCGTGAGGCGAACTGCATGTGATCCAATTTGCCCACGCCGGCCCAGGCGGTTCCGGATAACCGCATCCAATGCCCTGGCCCCAGTTGATTGCACCAACTTCGTTAACTACCTTATTGCTGTGGCAATCGAGACAGAAAGTAGTATAGTCAGGCAGCACGTCTCCGTCAAACTCGAATTCATAACCGCTACCATTCTTGGGCGGCTGGTACACTGCCGGCTGGTTAATAATGAGTGAAACACCGCGGGCCACGCTGTAATACCAGCCCCCGCTTCCGGACGCTAACGCTACGAAGTCGTCCATTTTCTCCCCAGTTT
>DAOWEE010000343.1 GCA_030638625.1 Methanosarcinales archaeon | reverse complement strand
TGGGATGCCGGGTATGCCAGAAGTGCTATACCGGTAACTGCGCATGGGGTATCGCTACCCAGCGGCCCGAACTGACCCGCAGGTTGAACCCTGATGTGGGTTCACAGCGGTTGTGCAATTTGCTGACGGCATGGGGCCATGAACTGCAGGAAGTGCTGGGTTCACTTGGTGTTAACAGTGTTGAGAGCTTAAGGGGTAGCAGGGAACGACTGAGAGGTGTCGGCCTGGATAAGGAAACGCTGGATATACTGGGTGTTAAGCCCGCCGGTGAGGGTATGTGAGGTGACTGGTATGGTAATGACTATTGATGCTAAAGGAATGTACTACAGGGAATTGAACAAGATGATAAGGACCGCCATAGAGGATGGCGAGACCGAGTTCGTTCTGGACAATATAAACGGGCAGCGTTATATCGGGGATGGTATCAAGGCGAAGGCTAAGATAACCATTAATGGTACTCCTGGTAATGACATGGCTGTTTTCATGAACGGTCCGACTATTGAAGTGTTTGCCAACGGGCAGGACGGCATCGCCAATACCATGAACAGTGGTGAGATAATCATCCACGGTATGGTTGGAGATGTGATAGGTTACGGCATGCGCGGCGGCAAGCTGATGATCGAGGGTGATGTTGGATATCGTGTGGGTATCCACATGAAGGAGTACAAATCCCAGGTCCCTGCTATAGTGGCGGGCGGCTGTGCAGGTGATTTCTACGGTGAATACATGGCCGGCGGTGTCATGATACTGTTGGGACTGGGTGCCGGTGAGGATAAACCTATTACCGGTGATTACCTGGGTACTGGCATGCACGGCGGCGTGATATTCCTGCGCGGTGAGGTTGAAGATTATCAACTGGGTGCCGAAGTGGCTGTACTTGAGCTTGATGAGAAGGATGTGAAACTGGTGACCAAGTACGTGAAAGAATGGTGCGGGCATTTCGGGCATGATGTAGATGAGATAATGTCTAAACCCTTCATTAAATTGAAAGCCATAAGCAGCAGGCCCTACGGTAATTTGTATGCGTATTGATAATTATTTATAGATTAAATAATATAAGCTAATATCCTGCAATCTCAGAGGGTTATATGAGCAGATGTCCTTACTAACACTGATCGGTCTAAGCTTTCTATCAGGGTCATTGATCAAATTCACTGATGACATCACTGATAAAAATATGGCAATTCATCCTTTTTTTGCCATACCAAGCGGACTTGCTTATGGATTGTTGATGGGATATTTAATGATGGTCGACATTGGCGCATCCTACCTTTTTGGCGGTATTGTGCTTGGATGTTTGATAACAGGGAAGATAGACAGTACTGGTCATTACTTTGGGCTTCTTGGCATACTCATTGTCAATTTTTTATATGTCGGCACACTGTCCCCATTAGTGTTATTGATCGGAGCCATGGCAGCCATGGATGAGTTGAAAGATTTCATCAGGATTCCAGGATCACTGAAATTTATATTTGATTATAGAATGATCCTGAAAACCGGGATACTCATTTTAGTGATATTGAATATCCTGGAATTGAATACCCTGATAATCCTTCTTGTTTTTGATATGGCATATATTTTGACAAATTCTCTGACATCGAGGTTCACCAATGAAGTATGATGCTGCTGTAATAGGTGCAGGACCTGCCGGAGCTTTTGCAGCACTAGGGCTTGCTTCACTTGGATACAGGACTTTGCTCATCGACCCGTGTGACAAGAAAAAGGTCTGTGCAGGAATTCTCACAGCACAATACGTCAGGGAGTTTGCAGCAGATGACGTGTATATTGAGAGGAAATTGAAGGGTGTCAGAATATCATTCAGGGATGTCAATGCTGAAATTAATTACCGGCAGGCAGTTGAATATTCCATTGACCGGGAGACCTATGATAATTTCAATCTTAATAAAGCCCTGTCTGCAGGTTCTGAGTTGAAAAAAGATGCTGTGGTCTCACTTCATGAGACCGACCAGTGGGTTGAGATCAAAACAAATCAGGATGTTGTATTTGCGGATTATGTTGTCCTTGCGTCAGGCGTGTCAGACCTGGCCACTCAGTTCGGCGGTCCGGAACAATATGCATATTGTGTCCAGCAACGAAAGGATGCAACGCCTGATAACTATTTTGAAATGGATATGAAAACGGACGGGTATTCCTGGGTCGCTCCTAAAAAGGATTATGTGTTGACAGGCACATCCTCCCTGATCGACTATCCTGATATCCCGGGAGATAAGGCTTTGATCCCGGTGGGGGGACCAGTAGAGAAAACGTATTCCAGCAGAGTATTATTGGCTGGAGATGCTGCCGGATTTGTATCTCCCTTTGAAGGGGAAGGCA
>DAOWEE010000207.1 GCA_030638625.1 Methanosarcinales archaeon | reverse complement strand
GTGTTGTCGACTGAGTTCACTGTAACGATGGAAACGGTGAGATTGCCGTCATAGTTATCAAGGGCTGTCGCACCGGAGTCGGTATAGATTGAATCGACTTCAATAGTGACTATGTTATTGCCGAGAAGGGTGAGGACGGGAACAGTGGTGTCGATTACAGTAACGGTTCTGGTGATTTCGGTTGCTGAATTATTGGAAGAGTCGTTGACGTTGTAAGTAACGGTATAGGTGCCAAGAGTAGTGTTGTCGACTGAGTTCACTGTAACGATGGAAACGGTGAGATTGCCGTCATAGTTATCAAGGGCTGTGGCACCGGCATCAGTATAGATTGAATCGACTTCAATAGTGACTGTATTATTGCCGAGAAGGGTGAGGACGGGAATGGTGGTGTCGATTACATTGACAGTTCTGGTGACTTCAGTTGCTGAATTATTGGAAGAGTCATTGACGTTGTAGGTAACGGTATAGATACCAAGCGTGCTGTTGTCGACTGAGTTCACTGTCACAATGGAAACGGTAATGTTGCCGTCATAGTTATCAAGGGCTGTCGCACCGGAGTCAGTATAGATTGAATCGACTTCAATAGTGACTGTATTATTGCCGAGAAGTGTGATGACTGGAGCAGTGGTGTCGACGATATTGACGGTTCGGTTAACTTCGAGAGCCAGATTACCCAATGAGTCGTTAACATTGTAAGTAACGATATAAGCGCCAAGAGTAGTGTTGTCAACCGAGTTCACTGTAACGATTGAGCCTGTGATGTTTCCGTCATAGTTATCGAGGGCTGTGGCACCGGCATCGCCATAGATTGAATCGACTTCAATGTCAATTGGACTCGTTCCAGAAAGCGTGATGATAGGTACCGTAGTATCAAGAAAGATTAAAGTCGAATTAGTACCAACATTACTGGCATTGTCAAGGGCAGTAACATTGATTGTATTCAAGCCTTCAGATAATGTAATATTTACTGAATAGTTGAAACCTGATATTGTGGCTGTGACTCCATTTACAGTAATAGAATTTATACCTGAACCAGTTTCTATGAATGTCCCAGATATAAGATAGTTGCTGATATTTGTCGGTGTAATTACAGGTTCAATTAAAATAGATGGAGAAATTGTGTCCACACAAAAGTTTATCTGAACAAAAGCTTCCAGATTAGTGAAATTATTTCCACTATTATTTACATACCAAATCTTGATTTGGTGGTAACCATCAGATAAATTCTCAAATGTAAAAGTATTATTAACGGTCTGTTCATCTAATACACTTTGATTATCTAACTGAAGATGAGTGTGATTCACTTCAGTTATATTGCCACCATTTTTATAACTAACATTAACTGACGATGCATTAAGTATGTAACCCTCATTTGGAAATAATATTGAAACTACTGGGTAATTTGGAATAAATTCTATATTCCATGCTTCGATATATCCTGCATCTGTACCCACAACCAATTCCACCATTCCGTCGCCATCAAAATCACATATAGACGGGGACCCACGTATATCATCCCCTGCCAATTCCTCCATAAAAGATGTACCGTCACCATACCATCCCCACACATTAACTTCGAATTCATCAATACCATCATTCTTTCGCGAAACAAATACTTCACTAATCCCATCATCGGTGATGTCTTTCAAAAGGGGAGTTGAATATATCTCACCAATACTACCAATCGAATTTGTCCACTTTGATGTACCGTTATGTTCGAAGGCAAATACATTGAAAACACAGCCTATCACTATTTCATTCTCTGCATCAGAGTCAATATTCCCGATTGCTGGAGAGGAATAATAATTTGCATTTATTGAAACATCCCACAGATGTGAACCGTTTCCATTAAAAACAATTAACCTTCCGGGTATTTCTGTATGTCCATTAATACATGCAGATACTACCACCTCATCAATCCCGTCATTATCTAAATCCCCTACCGCTGGTGAACTATACTCCAATGTCATACCAAATGAGGAGATTGATTGGGGCCAGCCGGAAACATTTGACCCGTTTACATTAAAAGCATACACCATATTGTCCCGTACATTAAATATTATTTCAAGTTCGCCATCACCATCGATATCACCAAATGCAGGTTTGGAAGTTATAATCCCCTCGACAGCAACTGGCCAGTTGGTAAATATTGTTCCGTTACCGTAAATTAGATACGCCAAGTTTCCATTACACCCTATGGCAATCTCTGAATAACCGTCATTGTCTACATCAGCCATAGAGGGGGAGGAAAATATGTGTCCCCCCAATGTTAAAGGGAATCCAGATGCTACTAACCCATCACTATTCCATACGTAAAGTTTCGAAGAATCCTTATCACCAAAAATAATTTCAAGCTTATCATCACCTGCCAAATTTCCTGCTATGGGGTTTGGCATTTTTATCATATTATGTTGATGTGACGTTATCAGAGCTGAAATGTCTTGTAGGGTGCTGGTTGATGTATTATACAGATAAAGATTTTTAGGGGTTTCTACAATCATTTCACCCCACCCATCCCCATTAATGTCATCAACAAAAATTGTTGCCGGAATATTTGGTCCGATATATACTGGAAATCCAGCCTGAGAAGTGATGTTGAAACTTGATGCTGCAGGAAATATTAGCCATAATGAAATTAATGTTACACAGGTGATTTTAAAAATTATGTGACTACATTTTTTCATAATATCACCCATATTAATTACATTCACTGCGAACCAGATATATCCTCATATAATAGTCATCAATGTAGATTTCACTATCTAGACCCCTCGGCAGTTCATTACAAAATCGTTTGTGGATTTTTTATTAACTTTAGAAGTTATGGTACCCTCAAGTTTTACCACCGACTTTACAAAACCATCATCACGAGCATGAATGATGTTTTCGTTTTCCACCATTACGGTTTAAAGACGACACTTAATGGTATAAACCTTTCTTGTCTGCTACCTATCAAAGTACTAATTAATCAATTTCACCAAATTTCCACATGAAATGATGGGGGGTCAATTTTTAAAAAATGTATATCAACAACCATAAAAATAATCTATTTAATATAAAAATTGCCGAAAAAAGCCCCATTTCAACTGGTAATTTTGACCAGCACTTCCCCCACAATCCCCGCATCAGCCGGATACACCTTCTCACTTATCACTACCGCAGGTAGTTCTTTGATATGATACTTCAACACCACTCCAGGATGGACTGATGTATCAATAATGCGAAAACGTGCACCGAACTCCCGGGCCACGCTCTTGACAGCTTCGCTTACTTCAGGCGATGGGTCTGTTGGCATCACAGCCACACCACAGGTACAGTCGATGCGTTTATTCACTAATTTCTTGACAAGGATAACTTCCAGTTCGCCAGACATGGTCTTGTTGGTAAGCTCAATACCCTTGCAGGGTATACTCCCGCTCAATTTTCTCTTTCACCATTGATGAAATCCTCAGTCAACTGGAACGCCTCAGAATCAGAATGCTGCTCTGGCGGGTACTTCATGAAATATGATGACGGAGAATACAAAATCCCGCCTACACCTCTATCAAGTGCCAGTCCGCAACAGCGAATAGCATCAATCACCACTCCCGCAGAGTTGGGAGAATCCTCCACAGACAGCCGCAGTTCCAGATTCATAGGGACATCACCGAACAGTCTGCCCTCTATCCTGAGATAGCAGACCTTATTATCATTCTGCCACGGTACATAATCGCTGGGGCCGATGTGGATATTATCATCATCAAGCCTCTCGCTTAGCACTGATTGCACCGATTCTGTCTTTGATGTCTTCTTGGAAGCAAGCCTATCGCGGTTAAGCATATTAAGAAAATCAGTGTTTCCCCCAGTGTTTAACTGGTATGTCCGGTCTATTTTTACTCCACGTTTCTTGAACAGGTCAACCAGGGTCCGATGTGTAATTGTAGCCCCCATCTGCGCCTTAATATCATCACCTATTATGGGTATACCTTTTTCCTTGAACCTATCAGACCATTCCGGGTTACTGGCAATAAAAACGGGCATATTATTAATGAACGCTACCCCTGCTTCCAGGGCACAATCAGCATAAAACCGTGTCGCCTTCTCAGAGCCTACAGGACAATAATTAAGAAGTATCTCGGCTTTAGAGCCCTTCAATATATTGACAATTTCCTCTTTAGAATGCTCCTTCTCATCAGCAACAATAAAAGTAGCTTTATCATCATAATCGCTCATGTGCTCAGATACGCCATCCAGTATCTGACCCATATTTACCTTCACACCAGTTGAGGGAACATCTTTGCAAAAAAGAGTCGTACAATTAGGCTTTTCGAATATAGCCTCTGACACATCCTTACCCACTTTCCTCTTATCAATATCAAAAGCTGCCGCCACCTCAATATCATAAGGCAGGTAACCTCCAAGGTCCCAGTGCATGAGTCCGTTTACATCCTCACAGCCATTGTTTTTATAATACTCAATTCCCTGTATCAGGGAACTGGCGCAATTTCCAAGACCAACAATTGCAATTTTGATTTTATCCACAAACAATATCCTCCTCTTACACGCATCAATCGGAACGTCTACCATTATTAAAAATATGAAACACACGTAAAGTATTATAAGTATATGAAACTTGTCTGTTTTTTCCAAATAACATAGAACTAATCATTTGCTATAACATCAGATGGTATTTAATTATTTGTAAATAAAATTCCACCACTTACCATTTTCTGAATATGAATCAGAGTGAACCAGACACACATGGCTGGGTTGCCAACCCATCATTTAATACCTTTCTTTAACATAACCTTCAACAAATGTCCGACTTTAAAGCAATATCAGACTTCCAGCCCACCGGTGACCAGGGGCCTGCCTTAGAAGCACTATCTAAAGGCATTCTTGCAGGCGACCATCACCAGACACTGCTTGGAGTTACTGGTTCGGGTAAGACATTCACCATAGCTAAGGTTATCGAGAAGGTACAACGTCCCACCCTGGTCATCGCCCATAACAAAACCCTTGCCGCACAATTGTACAGCGAGTTCAAGGAGTTCTTCCCTGAAAATGCAGTAGAATACTTTGTCAGTTACTATGATTACTACCAGCCTGAAGCGTACATATCCACTACAGATACCTACATCGAAAAGGATGCCCACATAAATGAAGAGATAGATAAACTCAGGCTCGCCACCACCCGTTCACTCATGGAACGACGTGATGTGGTCGTGGTGGCCAGTGTATCATGTATCTACGGCCTGGGCAGTCCTGAAGAATGGCGCAATATGACTATGATGTTTGATGTAGGCCAGCACATAGAACGCAAAGAAATGCTGGCCGGACTGGTGAATATTCAGTACGAGCGCAATGACCTTAATTTTACACAGGGTAATTTCAGGGTGCGGGGCGATACTGTTGAAGTCTTTCCTGCCATGTCCAACTTTGGTTTGCGTATAGAACTGTTTGGTGATGAAATCGAGCGCATAACCGAATTCGACCCCCTGACAGGACATACCCTTCACGACCTCAAGCGTGCTGCCATATACCCTGCCCGACACTATGTTATGCCTGCTGATACCATTGAAAGAGCCATTGTCTCAATTGAAGCAGAAATGGAAGTGGAAGTTAAGCGCTTCCGTTCCAAAGGGAAATTGCTGGAGGCACAAAGGCTGGAGCAGAGAACGCGTTTCGATATTGAGATGATGCGTGAGATTGGATATTGTTCTGGTATCGAGAACTATAGTCGACATATGGAAGGGCGTGCACCCGGGGAGCCACCATATACACTACTTGATTTCTTTCCAGACGATTACATTGTAATCCTGGACGAAAGCCATGTTACACTACCCCAGATACAGGGTATGCATAACGGGGACCGCGCCCGCAAGGATTCACTTGTGTCCAACGGTTTCAGGCTGCCCAGTGCCTATGACAACCGGCCGCTGCGAATTGATGAGTTCCGTGTGCGAGCGGGCCAGACAATATACATGTCGGCAACACCGGGCGATTTTGAACTGGAACACAGCAGCAAGGTGGTAGAGCAGATAATCAGGCCCACCGGGCTGGTGGACCCTGAAGTGGCTATACGGCCAGTGGATGGACAGGTTGACGACCTTATAAGCGAAGTTAGGCGCGAGGTGGGTGCAGGTGGACGCATACTGGTCACGACCCTGACCAAACGTATGGCTGAAGACCTGACTGAATACATGGCTGAACTCGATATCAAGGCCCGGTATATGCACTCTGACATCCAAACTCTTGAGCGTGTGGAGATAATACGGGACCTGCGCCTGGGCCAGTTCGATGTACTGGTGGGTATCAATCTGCTGAGGGAAGGGCTTGACCTGCCTGAGGTGACACTGGTCGCTATCCTGGATGCGGATAAGGAAGGATTCCTGAGGTCTGAGCGCTCGCTCATCCAGACCATCGGGCGGGCCAGCCGCAATGTGGATGGCAGGGTGGTGATGTATGCAGATAAAATTACGGATTCTATCAAAAAGGCAGTGGATGAGACCAACCGGCGCCGTCTCATCCAGCAGGAATATAACCGACAGCACAACATCACGCCGCAATCTATTACAAAGGCTATCAGGGGAGATATTGTACCAAAAGACGAAGGGATTGGTGCAGAGCTCTTTGATGATATTTCTCAAGAAGAGATACTGAATTTAATCATCGACCTGGAAGCCAGTATGCAAAAGGCAGCAAAACAGCTTGAGTTTGAAGATGCTGCCGGCCTGAGGGACCGCATCAGGGAATTGAAATTAAAACTGGAAGATATGGACTGAAAAGTGCTGCTACCTGCAACCTACCAGCCATCTGAAAATACACCGGGCTGGGTTACATAAGTTAACATGATAGGGCACTTTTGGGCATCAAGACTGTGGCAATATTTTTCAATATGCTTGGCATCAGGGAAATAATGGGCTACACTTGCAGTACATCGATTGCCTACAAGGAAGATGCATACGTAGCTCATATTAACTCACCCCTTCAACTTTAAGTCTTATTTCGCAATAAACCTTCCTGCTTTTTGCCCCAACTCCAGATTTTTCTGGCTGAAAGGGTTAATACATATCAAGTAAAAATTGACCAACTCAATGGTACTGGACAAGATACTCCTAAAAGGCGCAAAAGTACATAACCTAAAAAACATTGACCTGGAACTGCCCAGGGACAAATTCATAGTTATCACCGGAATCAGCGGTAGCGGTAAATCCTCACTAGCATTCGATACCATTTACGCGGAAGGGCAGCGCCGTTACGTGGAATCCCTTTCAGCTTATGCCCGTCAGTTCCTTGGCCAGATGGATAAACCAGATGTGGAATATATTGAAGGTCTCTCCCCTGCCATCTCCATTGAACAGAAGACCACCAGCAAGAACCCGCGCTCAACCGTGGGCACCGTGACAGAGATACACGATTACCTGAGGCTGCTGTATGCCAGGATTGGTGTGCCCCACTGTCCCGACTGCGGGCGTGAGATTGCACCCCAGACCCTTGACCAGATTATAGACAGCGTGCTGGTACTGCCCAAAGATAGTAAAATTTATATCCTCGCCCCAATCGTACAGGAC
>DAOWEE010000184.1 GCA_030638625.1 Methanosarcinales archaeon | reverse complement strand
TACGACTAAACCTGAATTTATTAAGAATGTGATGTCGCTGAAATTAGCAGCCTCAGGTACCATTATCAATGTTCCAGATGTTTTCCCCTCTCTTCCACAAAAGTTCACCTTATTAATAGACCAGTATCCTGCTATCTGATACTCCGGTAAATTCCTCGAAGTTCATCAGGTCTTTTACCGGCAGCCGATCATCTTCTTCATGCGTGGGCGGCTCTTCCATTGGATAGCCCATGGGTATGACAGTAAGCACATCGAATTCTTCTGGTATGTTCAGTATCTGCTTGACCTTGTCCTTCTCTATGGTGGCCCATGCTGTGCCAATCCCCATCTCCCAGGCGGCCAGCATAATATTCTGGACGGCCATGGCCCCGGCGTGTTCGGGTTCACCCACCTGCTGGTGGAATGGATACCTCGCAGTGATGGGAAGTATTACCACAGCAATAGCCATGGGTGCATTGCATTCGGTTGTGGGAGCGCATTTTGCCAGTTTTTTCAGCGTCCCACTGTTCCTGATTATTATGAACTCCCAGGGCTGGGTATTGAACGGACTGGGCGCCCAGCGTGCTGCATCTATAATCTTATACAACACATCATCCGGCACGGGGTCCGGCCTGAAATTATGGACCACTCTCCTCTGTTTGATTGTTTCTATTACATTCAAGAACTACCACTCCTAATAGTTTCATTTGTTTTATATGCAGTTATTAACGATTAAAGTTTAACACTGCAAAATTGTTGCTGGAAAAGATAATTTCATATATTAGGGGAGTTTAGGTTGTATTGTGGGAATTGAAACATATAGAAAGCTGCAGGAGATTCCGAGGCAAAGAGTCCCTGTTTAATTGATGAGGTTAGGAATTTGGATTTTTCATGGATGATAGGGGGTGAGGCTGGATTCGGCATAATGGCTTCCGGCCTTATGGTCACAAAAACATTTTCCCGGGGGGGCCTGCACGTTTTCGACACCATAGAATACCCTTCCCTGATAAGGGGCGGCCATAATACCTATCTTGTGCGTACAGCAGATAGGGAGGTGCATGCCCATACAGGTTATATTGACATGCTTGTGGCATTGAATGAAGAGACCATCCACCTGCATAAGGAAGAAATGTCCCAGACCGGATGTATAATCTTTGATGGGAAAGAGGAGCCAGAGGGACGTTTCGGCGTGCATGCCGATATAAGTCTTTTCCCTATACCCCTGACAGAAATGATCAAGTCCCTGGGTGGAAAGCCGATTATGCGAAATACTGCTGCCCTTGGTGCCACTATTGCCCTTATCGGATATGACATTACCATCCTTGAAGGACTGATGAGTGACATGTTCCAGCACAAAGGAGATAAAATGGTCCTGGACAATATCAGGATTGTTAGGGCAGGATACGATTTCATGATGGACAACCATCCCGGGGGTTCGGGGATGATTGTGAATCCTCTGGATGATAGCAGGAAGCCGGTCTTAACCGGCAACGATGCCGTGGGTCTGGGTGCCCTGGCTGCCGGGTGCAAATTTTATTCGGCATACCCCATGACCCCTGCATCAGGACTGCTGCATTTCCTGGCAGCGGAGGAGAAAAACCACAATCTTGTGGTCAAGCAGACCGAAGATGAACTGGCCGCCGTCCTTATGGCAATCGGTGCCTCCCATGCCGGCGTCAGGGCCATGACAGCAACATCGGGAGGTGGTTTCTCATTAATGACTGAATCACTGGGTCTGGCAGCCATGACCGAGACCCCGCTGGTAATAATGGAGGGCCAGAGGCCCGGACCCAGCACAGGACTGGCCACAAGGACCGAACAGGGTGACCTGAGATTCGTGATGCATGCAGCCCAGGGCGATTTCCCAAGGGTGGTCATGGCGCCAGGAGATGTGAAAGAATGTTTTTGGGCTGCCGGTCAGGCCTTCAACCTGGCAGAAAAATATCAGATTCCTGTGATTATCCTTACAGACAAGTTCCTGACAGAGAATCACAGGACCGTTGAGGGCTTTAACGCCATGACAATAGATAGGGGCCTGTTATTGGATCCGGAAGAAATGGATGTCCACTCTGATTATAAACGCTATGAAATTACCGAATCAGGGGTATCTCCCCGGGTTCTGCCAGGGCATACCAATGGTATCTATAATGCCAACAGTAACGAACATGACGAGTATGGAGTCGATCAGGAAGACCCTGGCAACAGGACTGCAATGATGGATAAACGGATGAGGAAATTGGAACATATCCTGGAAGAACTGGAAGAACCAGTACTGTATGGACCTGTAGAATCTGATGTGACCCTGATAAGCTGGGGTTCCACCAAGGGGCCCATACTTGAGGCAATGATGCTGCTTGAGCAAAACAATATCAGGGTAAATTTCCTCCAGATACTCTACCTGCTTCCATTCCATGCAGAACAAGTGGCACGCATCATGAACAATGCCGGACGTACCATCTGTGTGGAGAACAATAAGGGAGCCCAGCTTGCAGGGGTCATCCGTGAAAGAACCGGGCTCGCTGTGGACGAAAAGTTACTGAAATACAGCGGAAGGATGTTCACGCCGGGAGAGATTGCCGGAGGTGTGATGGAGATGATTGGACATGGCTGATGCAAGCGATTTCAGGACTGCCATCAAACCGGTATGGTGTCCAGGCTGCGGCAATTTCGGGATATTGACTGCACTGAGGGGTGCACTGGCAGATTCAGGTCTGGAACCCAATCAGGTAATGATCGTTTCCGGGATAGGATGTCACGGTGCAGTTACTCAATATGTTCATGCCAATGGGTTCCACTCCATTCATGGCAGGACCCTCCCTGTAGCGACGGGTATTAAACTGGCCAACCACGAACTTCAGGTCATCGCGATGGCTGGCGACGGCGATGGGTACGGCATAGGTATCGGGCATTTCATACATGCCATGCGGCGTAACCTGGATATTACCCTTCTCGTGCATAACAATAAAAGGTACAGCCTGACCACTGGACAGACCTCGCCCACCACAGAAAAAGGCAGTTCAACCAAATCCACACCATTCGGGGTAATCGAGGTGCCTGTGAACCCGCTGACCCTCGCCCTGTCCTCAGGGGCAACGTACATATCCAGGGGTTTTGCCGGTGACCCTCCGCACCTGAGGAAACTGATTGCTGACGGGATTGCCCACAAGGGTTTTGCGTTGGTGGATGTGTTGCAGCCTTGTATTACCTTCAACCATGTGAATACCAATGCTTTCTACAAGGAGAAGGTGTACAAACTTGGGGAGGACGGGGATTATGACCCCACAGACATGGTAGCGGCCTATGAGCGGGCAGTGGAGTGGGGTGACAGGATACCCACAGGGCTGTTATATAAGGAGAGCAGACCCACGTATGAAGATGAGGTTATGACCATTAAGGATATGCCGCTGGTGGAAAGGCCGGTGGTGGGCGTGGATATTTCAAAGACCATGGAGCAGTTCAGGTAATATTATCATCTTACAATATCAAGGGCCTGCAAAGATTCCGGTTCTGGCTCTATTTTTTCACGGGATATAAGTTAGAATGCTTTTAATGAACTCTTCAATGTCTTTGAGGTCTTCAGACATGATGATGAAAAGCCTTCTCGTATCAATCCTGCCGTACTGGTGGACCAAAAGGTTCCTGAATTGTGCCATTTCCTGCAGTCTGGCAGACAATCCGGCATCGATAATTCCTTCCTCTTCAATGACAGAGAATATATCCTTGTAGTCCTCACCTCTGCGGAATCCCTTTTCAGCTATAATATGGTTGCTTATATCAAGACATGCTTCAATTGATTCCTGCAGTGAATGTTTTGCGGCCTGGATATCCCTGAAATTTTGGGCGAAGGATTCATATCCCTGTTCTTTCAGTTCTTCAAGGAGTCGGTTGTTCTGTTCTACCAGATCGATCTTTGCATTAATCACGTCACTGCTTATCATATTCCAAGCCTGGCCTTCCTTGCTGTATCAAACACTTCGTAATATGGTTTAAAATCATAATATTGTGCAAGGGACGATGTTTCAAATTCTATGCGTTGTCTTTCGTCCTTTGAATGTAAAAGTTTTCCATGTATTATTACCTGGCTTTTGAACCTGATGGTAGAGCCGTTCAGAACCCTGAGGTCTACTGGCTTTTTGTCAGATAGTGCTTCTTCTATCTTTATTGCAAGCCTTGAGGGATATAGTGCGTCCTTTTCAAGGAGGGAGGGGTCTTCTAAATAAACAGCAATGTCTATATCGCTTTTATCGTGCATTGTATTCTTTGCATGTGACCCAAAAAGGTAGGCAAAGAGGATGCCAGGTTCTTTTTCCAGTATTTCTGAGATGCCTTGCACATGTGTATATTGTAAAACAGGCTTTATAAAGTGTTTGAATATTATAGTTAAGAACCTAATATTTGATACTAATGTCTTAACACTTTGATTTTCAGATGATGATAATTTAAATCAATGGAAATCCTGCAACTATATCATCGGAAGACTTATTAACAAACCATTTTAGATTTTGTCCTATGTACCCCCCACATCTTAAAGGCCACCTCCAAATCGCCGCCGCAGCGACTCTGTTCGGCCTCATAGGTATCTTCGTGAAGCTTACAACACAGATGCCCCTGGGTTCTATCATCTTCTACCGGCTGCTGTTTGGCCTGATTGCCATCGCCATTTTTTTTGGATGCTGCGGCCGCCTCAGTGAACTGCGGCTGCGGGATAAGAAGGGGTACATCCTGCTGTTGGGCTTATTCCAGGCCGGGACCATGTTCTCCTATTTCTTTTCTGTTAAATACACATCGGTCTCCATAGCTGTCCTGCTGCTGTACACAGCGCCGGTCTATGTTACCCTGCTCTCGCCCCTGATATTAAAAGAACACGTCACGCGCAGCAGTCTCCTGGCACTTGGAATTTCCAGTGCAGG
>DAOWEE010000331.1 GCA_030638625.1 Methanosarcinales archaeon | reverse complement strand
CTTCTGATTTGGCGAAAAAGGTCACTTCCACTGCATTGAACGGTGTTATCTTTGCACCTTTGGCATCCATGTGGTCTGTGTAATCCAGGATCGGGTAGATCGATGTTACAGCATCGGGGCTGTACCATTTATATTCCGGCCACCACACTTCCATATGTTTCGTGGTCACGGGTGTTCCAACCTCATTGAACTCGGCCCATGTCCTTGTGGCTAACGTTATCAGTGCATCCCTTTCCCCAGTATGGCAGACCTCGCATGCGATTGTCTTGGCATGTTTGTCATACTTTCTATCTACATGGGGCGCTGCATGACATCCCTCACAACCTTCCATGGTTCCTTCATATGTCACTTCTGATGTATCAAGGACCATGCCCTTGGCGATCTGGTGATCTATTGCAGGATGGCAATCCTGACACGTCATGTCGGCAGCCAAATGGATATCATGGTCCTCATCAAAGACATCACCTCTTTTGGCCTTGTCTTTCAGATGACATCCCTGGTTATCCACGCATGACTCGACAGTCACGCTGGAGTCCTCAATTGGATTATCAGACGCATGGCAAAAGCTGCAATTCACGTCCTTTGGAGTATATACCCCATCATCTTCATCGTATTCGAATCCTCCGGAAATGTGGCAATTGCCGCAACTCGAAGTCCAGGCCTCTAGTCCCTGTTCTTCAAGATTGAAGTTAGGCAAACTGCACCATTTCTCCAGCATTCCGGCATTGTCTAATCCGCTCCCAAGCTGCCCATGGTACGAGGCTTTCACTTCTTCTTGATATTCCTCATATGTGCCTGTTGCATAAGCGAGGGATATCAAGGCAATGAGGCCTATCAATGCCATGGGTACTAAAAGTACTTTGTTATATTTTCTAGTTCTATCCAAAAATTTCAACTCCCACTTTTTGGTAGTGGTGTGTTAAGTTATGATATATTTAATATTTATGGTTTGATTTGTATGTTCTTATGATTTATATTTTAATTTCTATGCATGATTTTTCTGAATTTAACATGAAGTATGATGGTGCAGGTCATCCAACATATCATCCAGGAATTCTGTTGAAGCTGCTTTTGGAGATATCAAACAAAATAAGGGAATGACGCGTTTCCTGACAAGAAGTTTAGATATAGTAAAATCAGGATTTAATATAATTTGTACAGCAATTAATGTGAAAAAAGTGTGGTTATGATACCCAATCAATGTTAAAGAGAAACTCCAGTATTATTAACATTATAAAAACATAACCAAAAAGACGAATACCAAAATAAGAACCATATTTGATTTTAAAATAATAAGAGAATGTAAATAATATAAATAATGCGACAAAGAAGCGGTTTTCAATTGCCACTTCATGAAATCCTATTGAAGATAAATCCGAATAAAATTTATTAATCATCATACTTTTTCTTCAATGAGTTTTCAAGCATTTTTAATTGAAATGGTTTTGAATACTCTTCTTTGCATATTTCGTATTATTCACATTAGAATACATCAAGGGAAAAGCCCCAACTGCTGAATTGCACTGGCCACCCTGCTTACACCCACACCCAGGGCCGCATCCCTCATATTCACACCCATTTTTTCCTTCATATCCCAGACATTCTTATAAGCAGATACAAGCTTGGACTCAAGCTGTTGGTTGACTTCAGTCAAACTCCAGTGCTGCCGGTTGATATTCTGGACCCACTCAAGGTAACTTACCATTACACCGCCGGAATTCGCCAGGATATCAGGCACCAGGAACACACCATTCTTGCCCAGTATCTCATCAGCTTCAGTAGTAGTCGGACCATTAGCACCCTCAACAATAACTCTGGCCTTTATGTTTCCGGCATTCTTTTCATGTATCTGGTGTCCAAGGGCTGCAGGGACCAAAAAGTCGCATTCAAGTTCCAGAATCTCTTCATTGGTCAACTCTTCACTTCCCGGGAATCCCAGGACCGACCCGGTCTCGATCTTATGGGCCAATACCTTGCTGGGATCAAATCCTTCAGGGTTAAATATACCCCCACTCGAATCGCTCAGACCAACGATCTTGCATCCATAACTGTATAATGTCATGGCAACATGCACTCCCACATTACCGAATCCCTGTACCACAACCGTTGCATCCTTTAATGGCATGTCCAGGCTCTTGGCACATTCCCTGAGACAAATGGCAGTTCCCCTGCCCGTAGCTTCAGTCCGTCCTTCACTTCCACCAAGTTCAATGGGCTTCCCTGTCACCACTTCAGGTACTGAATATCCCTGCATGACACTGAAAGTATCCATTATCCATGCCATAGTCTGGGCATCAGTATACATATCAGGTGCAGGTACATCCCGGTAAGGGCCAATGAAAGGGGATATTACAGCAGTATAGCGCCTGGTAAGGTGTTCCTTTTCACCAATGGACATCTCCTTGGTGTTGCAGACAATACCGCCCTTTGCGCCGCCGTATGGAATGTCGATAACGGCACATTTCCATGTCATGGCCATAGCCAGGGCCTTGACTTCGTCCATTGATACTTCATGGTGATACCTTATACCTCCTTTATACGGGCCTCTGGCATCATTATGTTGGATACGGTATCCTGTAAAGACCTTAATACTCCCGTTATCCATCGTGATAGGGAGGGACACAGTATGTAT
>DAOWEE010000319.1 GCA_030638625.1 Methanosarcinales archaeon | reverse complement strand
GTTCAGATGCCCTTAGTGCCCCCATACTACACCCTCCGACCACGGTTACACCTGCCCTTAGGGCACGTAGAATCTCCCTGTGGGCCACTGCCGCCCTATCAAAAAAAATGCCGTCTATAATACCGATGATATCTGGAGTGCGTTTATCCAGCAGGATATTAATATCGTTCCGCTTAATAGGTGGCCTGTAATCTATATCCCGCACCTGCCATGCATCCATCTGCTGTTTTGCGTCCTCCATGGAAAGGCTGGTGCCAGTGAATACAACGATATCTGTCATGACCCGGGCCGCCTAAAGGTCCGTTTCTCCTTGGGCTTTCGCCCCAGCCGCATTCGTTTGCCCTTGCGGTCCCTGTCAAGAGTGTACTGTTCAAAAGTGGGCAACACGGCCCTTATAACAGGAATGTTTACTGAAGAACTGGACAAGTCTGCTATGACAGCATGGGGCACTATGCCCCTTAACATTTCCAGGATAGTATTGATGTTTTTGACAGGTGTGTCAGCTGAGAGGTCATTCATATCTGTGAGTGATACTTTGTCATTGGAGTCCTGGTACCAGTAACGATTAAGCCGTTTCATGGCATCGTATCCAAATGTCCTGACCACTGATTCCCTGTCAGTATCCTCACGGGCACCGTGTATCTGCACCACCCTGCTCTGTGCGGCTTCGGTCAGTGCTCTTGATACTGCAATCTCGGGTTTCAGGTGCGAGCCTGCGCCCATAACCAGCATGGCCGGGTCTTTCAGGACCGGATCATCCAGTGCGCATACAACTGTGGGTATACCGATATCATGTTTCAGCAGCCACACTTTTGCTATAATGCCAGCAGTTTCAATCATCTGTTTAAGTTCATAGACTACCCCGTCTTCAGGTGTAAGTATAATCTCTCGCCCCGGATTCTTATTGTATTCGGCAATACTGAGTGCATCGCGTTCAATCACTTCCATCAACCCGTGCAGCACTGCCTCTTCCATGGTATTGCCCGAAGCCAGACCGTTAGTGTTGCTGCGGAATACCTGGGTTGCGCCGTTTGATGGGTTATATGGATGGTACACGGCATTGGATGGGATTAGAATGCTTTGTTCAGTCAGCAGGTCATATCCTGCTACCCATTCCAGCCTGGTGTTCTTCATCATGCGCTCGGCCAGCAGCAGGTCAGGTGGGTATATAGAATTCACTTTTTGGGAAAGGTTCTCATAGGTGTCGGTAATTGAGGGTTTGACCTCACTATCATCAATGTTGGCACTTGTATGAGGCTGTTCTGCATAACACCGTTCCACACTTTCCATGATAGCAGATATCCTGGCCTGGGTCTCATTTGCACCTTTACCGCTGTAAATTGAAATTGCACCATCGGCAGCACTGGGCCTGATAGCAGAGAACACAGGAATGCCGATACGGTCCAGGTCAGTAATATCGGCTATACGGGTCACCCCTACATTATCCAGTATGCCGGTGACATTTTTAAGGGTCTCCTCAGCACCAAATACCCTCTGGGTGCCGTTGGCATATTTTACTTTTGGGTTGATTGCAATCTTCATGTTCAATCCTGCGCTTTCGTTTGTAACGGTTATATATCTTGCGATGAATATGGTGGGTCATATATGAATCATATATTCAATTTCGGGCATTTCATCCCCATCTCCACAGTGGACTGGCATGGCAGGAGCGCCTCAGTGCTGTTCTCAAGGGGCTGCCAGTTCGATTGTCCCTATTGCCAGAACCATGCTTACCTAACAGGCAGGGTTGACAGGACAGTTGAAGATATTCGTTCCACGATAGACAAAGCAGTGCCCTTTATCAGTGCGCTGGTGTTCAGTGGTGGTGAGCCCACCCTTCAGTCAGATGCGCTGATTGACCTTGCAAGATATGCAAAATCAAAGTCACTGGATGTGGGCCTTGAGACCAATGGGTTTGCTGTTGACGTAATAAAGGAAATGGTGGATGAGAAGTTACTGGATAAGGTGTTCCTTGACATTAAGGCACCACTGGATGATGCAGTGCAGTATGCAATGGTTGCGGGAACGGATGAGGAAATTGGCGCAAGGGCAGTCAAGGGTGCGGCAGGGACACTGGAGTTGTGCCTTAATAAAGACATAGAGGTTGAGGTAAGGACTACTGTTTTTAAGGGACTGGTTGGTCCAGAGCAAGTCTCAGAGATTATGAGTTACCTTAACACTAATACTTCCGGTAACCTGACATATGCCATCCAGCAGGGTATACCAGAGAATACCCGCAACCTGAAGGATACTGGAATCTTTACTAGGGATGAGTTGCTGAAGATGGCCAGGGCAGTTGAACCAGAGCATGTAAATCATATCAGGATACGGACAAGAGAACATGGAGATGAGTTAATATTATGAAGATTATTGCTTTTGTGGGCATGCCGGCATCTGGAAAGGGTGAAGCCGCTGAGGTGGCAGGTAATATGGGTTATCCCCTGGTGAACATGGGTAATGTGATAAGGGAAGAAGTCGAACGCCTGGGTCTTGAACCCACTGATGAGAATCTGGGCGGTACTGGCACACGGCTGCGGCAGGAAGAGGGTTTGTCGGCTATTGCCAGGCGGTGTGTTCCAAAATTGCGGGCTTTTGATGCTGATACTGCCGTGGTGGACGGGGTGAGGAATATCGAAGAGGTACACTTGTTCAAGGAGGAGTTTGGGGAAGACTTTTTGCTGATAAACATTGATTCATCCATCCAGAACAGGCTTCGGCGAATACAAATGCGTGGACGGTCTGATGATAAGCTGATGGATGAGGAAGCATTGCGCATCAGGGATGAGCGTGAACTTGGATGGGGTATGGGTGAATCCATCAATAATGCTGATATGACCATTAATAATAATGGTTCACTGGAGGAATTCAGGGACAAGGTCAGTCAGTTCATTGGTGAGATCCGATGATAGAAGTGGAGGTTTCGGTGCAGGTGAATCCCACTGAGGATGAGGGCAGGGTACGTGCTGCCATTGAGAACATCTTCCCGGGACTGGAATGTCAATTTGAGGGAAGGGACGGGATGACCCCCAGGCTTGTGGGCAGGGGAGACAAGGATTGCCTGAATATGCTGCATGAACTGTTTCGAAGCCACAGAATACTGGATACGGCGCGTACTAATTTGCGTATTAAAGGTCAGATTGTGACATTCAGACTGAATAAACAGGTCGCTACTGCCGGTAAGGTGAGTTTTCCGGCTGATGATGAAACGCTTGGCAGCATATGGGTGGAGATAAGAACGGAAGATGACAGCGCTACAGAAAGGGTTGTTGACTGGTTAGCCCCGCCTACTGAACACGGGCATCCGTTGTTCGAGATTGAACTGTAGGCATCACATTTATATAATGATAGACCTACTTAGGTACTCATCACGATAGAGAGCATTTCATCTAAGTTTGGTGAAAATCACAATAAATTAAATTAATGTTATAATCGGAGGAACAAGTTTGGCAAAGAGAAGTCCAAGAAAGGTAGACGGCTGGAAATCCAAGCAATGGTACAGTATTGTCACGCCTGAGATGATGGGACAACAGGAAATAGGCGAAACACCTGCCAGCGACCCGGAACTGTTGATGGGCAGGGTTATTGAGGTTACACTGGGAGATGTCACCAATGATATGTCAAAACAGAATGTAAAGATGTCTTTGATGGTAGACCAGGTGGGTGGAGATTCTGCCTATACCAAGTACATGGGTCATGAACTCACCAGGGATTATCTTAGGTCACTGGTGAAACGGCAGACATCAATGATAACTGCTTACATGGATGTAATGACAAAGGACGGTTACAAGGTCAGGGTGAAACCCACGTGTTTTACAATCAAGAGAGCAAAGTCCAGCCAGATAAAGGCAATTCGCCAGATTATGACCTCAATTGTTCGTAGAAAGGCACAGCAGTTAGATTTCAATACTTTTGTACAGGATGCTGTCCTGGGCAAACTTTCTGCCCAGATATACAGGGATGTAAAGAGTGTCTATCCTCTGAGACGGGTAGAGATTTTGAAGACCTATGTGCTGAGTGAACCTGCAGGGATTCAAAAGCCTGCAATAATTGAACCTGTAGCAGATACTGATTCTGAAGTGAATGCTGAACCTGTAGCAGATACTGATTCTGAAGTGAATGCTGAACCTGTAGCAGATACTGATTCTGAAGTGAATGCTTAGGTAACTTGAACCTGACATTCCTTCTGTTTTTCTTTTCACATTTTTTTTTTGCTTACTGCAGTTTTGTTATAGCCTGCCAGACAAAAATCTTATGTAGCAATCTGACCAGTAAGGTACTTGTAATAAATAGGTAGTGGTTTTCTGTGAAGTTGATAATGAAGTTTGGCGGAACATCAGTGGCTAATGGCAATAAACTGAAGCACGTAGCAGAACTGGTAAAAAGTTACAGGGACCGGGGCGACCAGGTTGCTGTGATTACATCAGCACTTGGAGGAATCACAGATACTATTCTTGCTGCTGCAAACGATGCTGTCCGTGAGGGAAAGGTGTCCCAGGTAAAGGAATTCATAGCAGACATCACCAAAAAGCATCACATGGCGGTTCATGATGCTGTTAGCGAAGAATTTGCTGAAGAAGTTATATCCGAACTGGATGCCAGGATTGAAGAGATTGAAAAAGCTCTGACAGGTATCTGCTACCTTGGCGAGCTCACACCACGTTCTATTGATTATCTCTCATCATACGGTGAACGGCTGGCTGCACCCATATTATCTGCATCTATCAGGACACTTGGCGTTGAATCACAGTCATTTACCGGCGGCGGGATAGGTATTATCACAGATGATAATTACGGCGCCGCTCATCCCCTTGATTCCACATACTCAGCAGTGGGAGAGCATATTTCGCCGTTAATTGAGAATACCATACCGGTTATAACTGGTTTTATCGGAGAGAGCGAACAGGGTATTATAACCACGCTTGGCCGGGGTGGGTCTGATTTTACTGCGTCCATTGTCGGTGCGGCTGTCGGTGCTGATGAGATATGGCTCTGGAAAGAAGTACACGGCATTATGACCACGGACCCCAAACTTGTGCCAGAAGCGAGACCTCTGCCGGTCATATCTTATATCGAGGCCATGGAAATGTCTTTCTTTGGTGCTAAAGTACTGCATCCCAAGGCTATTGAACCTGCTATTCGCCAGGGCATTCCTGTGAGGGTCAAGAACACTTTTGACCCCGAATATCCGGGAACGCTGGTGGTAAAGGATGAGAAAACTTCACATAATATCGTTAAAGCCGTTACTGTTGTTGATAAAGTGGCCCTGATAAATATCAGCGGTGCGGGTATGGTTGGTACAATCGGAGTGGCAGCCAGGGCGTTTAGTGCCCTTGCCAATGCTGGCGTTAACATTAAAATGATCAGTCAGGGCTCATCTGAGGCCAACTTGTCTACGGTTGTCGATGAATCCCACATGAAAATGGCTGTCCGGGCTTTGAAGAAAGAGTTCAAAAACGGTGTTGTGGGTGAGATAGAACACGATGTCAATATTTCTGTGGTTGCAGTGGTAGGTGCGGGCATGGCAGGTACGACCGGTGTTGCAGGCAGGGTGTTCGGCGCATTGGGTGAGAATGGTGTCAACGTGATAATGATCAGCCAGGGTTCGTCCCAGCATAACATTTCCTTTGTAGTTAAGAAAGATACGGCTGCAAAAGCGGTACAGGTTCTTCACAAGGAATTAGGGTTGGAAAAACTCTAAAGGCAAAGTATTTTATCTAATCCATGTAACAGATACTGCAGGGTGATATTTATTACTGAATACAAGTTAAAACGAGGGTTCAAGCCCGAGATGGAACGTATAAGGGAAGCAATGGAAAGTGCTTTTCCTGCAACAGTGGCCGAGAAGGACGGGAAACTGCTGGTGAGTTACGGTGCCCTGAAATCGGTGGAAGCCTGTATAGTAGATAAGAAGCTTTGTGTTGAGACTGTGGCAAACCCTGATTCTTCTGATGAGGAGATACTTGAATCAAATAAAGCATTCAGGCAGTTTTTGAACGATGCCACGGGTTATAATGCAAAACAGCGTGCAAAGATGGCAAAGAAAGACGTCCAGAATTGATAAAGGGGAAAGGTGGGCCAGATGGGGCAGGGGTCATTTGACAAGCTTAAACTTCTGGACATTCCCACAACCCTGCGAATATGTGCAGGGACAGACGGTTCGGTAACATATCTGCTTGAGGTCATGACCAAGCAAAGTGTCGATGTACAGACCCGTTACCAGGAAATGGTAAATGCCACCGATGCTGATGCAGAACTGCTTAATATAAAGCCTGGCGAGCCAGTGAACCATCGTGAAGTTGTACTTTCGGTTTCAGGGAAACCTTATGTACTGGCCCGGTCCCTGGCACCCATAAATTCAATGCCGCAGGGTATGAGGGATGACCTGATGCGTGCAGATATTCCTATTGGGCGCATTTTGAGAAAGTATAAGCTTGAGACCAGAAGGGACATTCTCAATATTGATGTGAAAAAGGGGGAAGACGTGTTCAAAGACATTCCTATACTGTCGAGGGAATATGTGATAATCCACGGCGGCAAGATACTTATGTGGATAAATGAACTGTTCCCTGTGGATGCAAGATGGGAACTGTAATTGAAGGAACTAATTACAGTATTTCGAGCAATTTTAGTATTTCCAGTGCTACGGTGTACTTACCCTACTTCTCAGGATATCGCTCACCTGGTTGACTATCTGGGGATAGTCTCCAAATGCTGTTCCTAAATCGATTGTGCCTACTACGTCCACTATGCCGATGGCGGCAATCCCATATCCATCCTCGTTCTTGATGGTGGATACCACAACCGGGATGCCGGTATAGTCACCGTTCTTTGGAATGGTTCTGACGGTTGAGTTGGTCTCAAGTGCCTTTTCAAGTACTGGACCTGTATAATTGTAATCCAGTACCTTTCCCTTCTCGATTCTCACACCAGGACAGTTTAGCGTTCGCATGGTTGTGGGAAGACCCACAATGTCATGAAAGGCTTTTGCTATTGGTACGATATCCTTACCTGTAGAATCGGCTGTAATAGTTATACCCAGATATTCCATTTACTTCCACTCCCGAATTGAAATTAACTTAATACTAATAACGGTATATGAATCTGTATTGAAATAGTTTTCCGACACTTTGACAGGAAAATTGTATAAAGTAGTAGCGAGAGTATTCTTTGGGGTTATTAATAGGTGAAAAGTCAAAAAACGACTGTAAAGTAACGTTGATTCCCCACTTGATGAATGAATGGTTGTGACTCAAATGCCAAAACTTGCAGTAGTATATCTAAGTACCCAGGGAAATACCAAAATTATGGCTGATGCCATAGCAGATGGTGCGAGATCAAGGAATGTGGATGTGGAAATTAAAAGTTTCTATGATTGGAAACCCGAAGAGGTGGCGGCAGCTGATGCCATTGCCATAGGTTCTTCGACATTTCATTATACCATACTTCCTCCCCTTGAAAAATTCGTAGACAATATGGTCAAAGTCGGAGTTGATGGAAAAGTGGGCGCAGCTTTTGGCTCATATGGCTGGAGCGGTGAAGCTCCTCATATGATAGCCGAGAAGATGCGAAATGGAGGAATAAATGTTCTCGACCCGGTGCTCAGGGTGCAGTACAAGCCTGGTGATAAGGATGTCAAGGAGTGTAATCGACTGGGCAAGGACATTGCAGAGACCTTAAAGAATAAGTAGAAATTTGTGCGTACCTGGAAGTAAATCCGATAGGTACAAGTGGCTTTCGGTCATATAGTGGGAAACATGCAAGGTCTACTTGAAGAATCATTGAGGGCGGCCCCTATTGTGAAGCGGGGTAAGTACAATTATTTCATACATCCAATCACCGATGGAGTACCGTATCTGGAGCCCGGACTGCTGAATGATGTTACGGATAGAATTATTGACGTGTTGGAGCCGGATTTTGATAAGATACTTACCATTGAGGCCATGGGCATCCATATTGGTACGGCGCTTGCTCTTCGGACCGGTAAGCCTTTGTCCATTATAAGGAAACGGGAGTATGGCCTTCCCGGTGAAGTGAAGGTTGACCAATCTACTGGATATTCCAAAGGTGAGTTGTTCCTCAACGGAATATCTAAAGGTGACCGACTGGTAATTATTGATGATGTTATCAGTACCGGGGGGACATTGAAGGCTGTCTGGACGGCTGTCAAGAGTGTGGGTGCAGACATTGTGGACACGGTGGTAGTTATTGAGCGGGGTGAGGGCGCAGAGTTACTTCAAAATGCCGGACTTTCGCTTAAGACCCTAGTGAAGATTGATGTGGATGCTGATGGTGTGAAAATAATAGAATAAGATGAAGCAATGAATTCAACGTCATATTCGGATAGTTTTGATTTTGACCTTGATGGGATAGTTGATCTTATCACACGCACTGGGGCCGCAACGGCGGGTCTCCAGTTCCCTGAAGGGTTCAAGCGCCGGGCATTTTCCATGGCCTGTGAGCTGGAAGGACGCACATCGGCCAGTGTGGTAATCTCAGGTAATCCCTGCTTCGGGGCGTGTGATGTGGACATGGCATTGGCAGGCGAAGTGGATATTCTGTTCCATTTCGGGCATTCTGAACTGCTTGACGGCATGGATAATGTGATATTCATGGAAACGCCGGCAAAGGTGGATGTAATTCCTGTGCTTGGGGCGGCGGCGGATGAACTGGAAAGTGGTACTACTGTGGGGCTGTTGACCACGGTGCAGCATGTTCATAAACTGGATGAGGTTAAGTCATTCCTTGAATCGAGAGGTTTATCCTGTGTTGTGGGTGAGGGGGATTCCCGGATACGTCATCCTGGTCAGGTGCTGGGCTGTAATTTTTCAGCAGGTGACGTGGAGTGTGACAATTATCTGTATATCGGAAGCGGAAAGTTCCATCCTTTGGGGGTGGCTGTGGCTTTCGGGCGCAGGGTGCTGGTGGCAGACCCAATGATGAATACAGTGGAATGGTTGGACCCTGAGAGGATACTGCGTATAAGAAGCGGAATTGTTGCCAAATGCCTGGATGCCCAGACCTTTGGTATTGTGGTGTCTACCAAGGTGGGACAGAACAGGATGGAACTTGCCAGAAGGATGGCCGGACTTGCTGGCAAGTATGGTAAGGAACACGTCATTATCATGCTGGATAATATCACACCTGAGGCAATGCTGCAGTTCAAGGTGGATGCATTTGTGAACACGGCATGTCCCCGCATTGCCATTGATGATGCGTCAAGGTTCAATGCACCAGTCCTTACTCCTGTGGAATTTGAGATTGTGCTGGGGGAGAGGGATTGGGATGAACTGGTGTTTGATGAGATAAGGGAAGGGGCTAAATAGAATAGTAAAGATATTAACTATTGCGTATTAAGTTAATTTTGAGGTGAGCTATATGTCAAAATTTAAAAAAAGAGACCAGGAACGTAAAGGGGATAAGAAGGCGGAGATACTTGAGAAAAAATTGATCAAGAACAATCTGGAATCGTTGACTAGCTCTAAAGGGGAGATTGCCGAGTTGCCCGAGGAGGATTAAATAAATTTGATGGTCAGGGTTAAAATCCTTGCTGGCGGCGTTTCTGAGCAATCAGTAGAGGTTGATGATGGAAGCACATATGGTGACGTGCTTGCACAACTGGAATTGAATCCCGAGACCGTCATTGTCATGGTGGATGGAATTCCAGTACCCGTGGATGAAATCGTTTCTGCCGATTATCTGGAAGTATTGAGAATTGTTTCGGGTGGATGTGGCCCGGTCAGTTCAGGTTAACTGATAAGGCCCATATCCCATCTTTTTTTCTCCTGTATTCAGTAAACTCTGAGGAATTTTTTAGGTTTTGTCTTCCCTGGATTATAAAAGCAACTGTCGGTTCGATATTCCAAACTGACAGTTAACCATATATGCTATTAGTTTAAAATTCAAATGGGGTTTTATCGTGAACATTCGTTATTTTCCGTTATTATTAGTTCTTACAATATTACTTTTGGTCAGCAGTTCGGCCAGTGCTGTTCTGGATTATAAAGATAAAGAAATTGTCAGTGCAGATACTGTAATCGATGACGACCTGTTGATATATGGGGATAATGTGGATATCAGGGGCACTGTGCTGGGTGATGTCATGGCTTTTGGAGGGTCTGTCCGGATATCTGGTAATGTTACAGGCGATGTCATGGCCGGTGGTGGTATCGTGACCATAACTGGTATTGTGGGAGATGATGTCAGGATTGGCGCTGGTGATGTGGTAATAGAAGGAAACGTGGGTGACGATGTATTTGTCGGTGCAGGGACCGTCGAAGTATCTGAGGGAGCATATATCGGTGGAGATATGGTCTTTGGTTCGGGTAATGTGGAAATCAGGGGTGAAGTTGCCGGAAATATTGAAGGCGGAGGTGGTGAAGTGATACTGGCGGGTCCGGTTGGTGGCAATGTGGAGTTGGAGGTTGGTAATATCAATATTCTCCCCTCAGCCCGTATTAATGGCACTGTTGAGTACACGAGTCCGAAGGAAGTGACCTTTCCTCCAAGTACGGTAATTCAGGAAGTGATTTTTACCAGGCAGGAACCTACTGGTATTTTGAACATACCGGAAACATTTTCAATCTTTATCGGATGGTTCATACGCTTTATCTACCTGTTAATAATTGCACTGCTGGTCCTTGCCCTGCTGCCTGACCATGTTGAAGCAGTAGCCAGGAATATACCAGATAATCCATTATTGAACATGGTTATTGGCTTCGCGTTGGTTGTTATCGCGTTTGTCGGGTCGGTGGTGTTTATGGTAACCGTGATTGGTATTCCTATTGGATTGATATTGTTGTTTGTAACTTTATTTGCCCTGTATGCTGCCAGGTTGTATTTCGGGCTGTGGCTGGGCAGGTTAGTATACAAACGGCTTGGTAAGGAATCCAAACCCTGGATGGATATGGTGCTGGGGGTGCTGGTACTGTTCATATTGACCAGCCTTCCATGGGTCGGTGGTTTGATTTACCTGCTTGTGACGTTCCTGGTTATTGGAGTGATATTCGGCACCATGAGGGGTTCTGCTAAGGCTTAGGTCTGAGTGTTGGAATGAAAATCGGGACCTGCAAAGTCACTTGTGGGTCCTGATTGCGTATGCAATAGTTTGTCATTATTTTCGACCATAAGAGATTTATATTCAGTAATATTATATATTTAATTTACATCTTGATTCAAGCAAGATTGAAAAAAAGAAGGTAGAAAAAATGACTATTGGTTGTGAAGATTCCGATTCAAAGTTCAGCCCTTGTGCTGATTGTTCTTTTGAGTATCAACCCAAAGGATGCAGAGAATATAGAACAAAGGGAAGTACTAAAGCTGTTTGCAAGTCTTCTGATTGGGATAAATGCTAATTGTGTGTGAAGAAAAGCTGTTGAAATTGTTATACTGATTTTCAGTGTAATAGTTTTGTTTAATTTTATTTTATGATACGTGCGCCTGTTTGAGATTAGAAATTGGGTGTGTTGGATTTCTAGGTCTCTACATATGTTTGAAACCCACAAATATTTCATTTAAGATTCAATCAATAGAGAAATAAAGAAAGGAGTGGATCGCATTAAATTATTAGCAATTCACCCCTTCCTTTTTTCTCTTTCGATAATTACTCTTCTTTTTGTCTCCTTCGGGAAAATAGGAAAAATAGCCCTAAAAGCCCTGGTATTGCCACAATTGGTATAGCAATGTTTGTAAATGTGGGACATTCTATTGGAAGCTTATCATCGCTTGCAATAAATGGATCCGTTTCTGTTGTGGGTTCATATTTCCCATCCCCATCTCTGTCCTCTGCACCATCTTCTGATCCTCCATTATCGCTATCAGGGTCCAACTCTGGCCGCATTCCATCCATATCAACATCAGGATTGGCAATATATGAGTTTCCGTCAGGTATTCTAAAAGTATAACTTCTCACTTCCTGTTTATCCTTTAGGCAATCGTGGTCGGTATTTTGGTCATTTGGGCTTGTCTTAAACCGTTCCGTTTCGTCGAAGTCCATCAATCCATCTCCATCGGTATCGGTAGTAACAGATGCTTCTTGCATCCTGGCAGTGACGCCGACGGATGGTTGGAGAAAGACATTGGTAAAATCATGGTCCCATGCTCTATTATCATTAGGTGGTGGGACATTCATGTTTACCCATGAATAAATCTTTCTTCTATGTGGGCCTCTGGCAGGATCGTGAACATAAAGCGCTTGAATTAATTTCCCTCCTGGTGTAGAAAGTTCAGCATAACCGTCCGGGACAATAGCATGTCCAGGAATTGTAGCTACAAAACCATCAAGATTTTCGATCCATCCCTTCATTTGAGCAAATGTAAAACCGCCAACTGGTGCAATTTGATGATTGATAGCAGCATCATTTAATGCCCAGCTTAATGTGTCTTCGATCTCTTTACGTGTTGTTCCCATTTCATGTCCAAGATCACCTTCAGGACCTATTGGCGGATGTGCTTTGAAAATTTGGTAAGAAATCCTGTCTTGGCTTAAATCTCCGCCATAACGCGCATTTAACATTGCAATAGACGCGCGTACACAGTACCAGTCATCGTGGGGATGGTTTGGTGGGCCGTCAGGATGCGGGGCGTCCCATGATGTACTACCTGTTTCTTCACAACCTGGTCTGGTATTAGATGGGACATCCCATATACAAAGAAGGTTAGTATCTTTTCTTTGCCACTTAAAGGGGATAGAAAGTGTACTGTCACCTCCTGAAACAAGGATCAAATCGCCTCCATCTATAGCAAATATCCATTCAGCAGACCAATGAGTTTCGTTCCCTCCTTTTGCACCATTTATTCTGAAAAAGTAGATATCAGAGCTTAGAGGGGTAGAAGGAGTAAATTCGGAATTTGTTAGCCCTGCTTGATCAATCTCAGGTGAACTGAAGTCAGTATCATTATCGACTTGAAAACGATAAGAATCAATGTTCGGAACATCCACCCAATCAAAATCAGGTGCAGTATTATCTATAATCAAGTACTTTTCAGGAGAAATCTGTACAGGGTTTTCTGGTTGTGTAATCCCATTACTAATGTAATCAAGCCAATCATATATACGCCAGTCGTCAGGGATGTTGTTATCGAATCCGTTTAAATATCGACCCAGAGTATCAACAGGCATAAGAGATGCTGTATTAACATATTCTCCTTCACCCCAGATACCTGCACTCACAGCGTATCCTTGAGATATCCCCGAAAGGGGATCTCCATCAACACTCCAGGCAACAAAGTCGATGATAGTAATACCTGAAGGAGTACCAGAATATAAGGCGCATTCATCTTTATTATCATCAAAAACTTCTACTGCAATTCCGGTCCATAAATGCCCATCCTTGTCACTAAAATCATTATCGTTATTGCCTACTCCAAAATGGATTGTAAGATAACTCCCTGATGGCAGATCCCAGTTTGGTAATGTTGCATTGGCAGTACCCTCATAGTTAGAAATAGTCCAACCCAATAGATTCTGTGAATCTGGGCCTGCATTAAAGATTTCAACCCATTCAATAGAAAATTGTGGATCTTCCAACCCGGCTGTGCCTGAACTGTATAATATTTCATTTATTTTTATATCTGGATTTGCATTTACAGCTGTTGCATTTCCTGTACCAAACAGCAATAATCCACTTATTACCACTATCATTATTACCTTAATATTATGAAATAAAGTAAAATTTCGCACAAAGTTGGTCGTATTATTACTTTTCATCTCTATCACTCCAAAAAATAAACCAATTAAGGTAGATACAATTGACACAAAAGTTACAAAGAAACAATTATTAGGAAATATATTAAGTATTAGAATATTTTTAAAATGAGTTATTAATCTTGGTGCCCTTCGCTTATTTAAGATTTATTTTGGAGTCGTATCGCTTTTCGAGCATGAACCAACCATCTTACATTCACATACCCCGGAATTAAATTACCGTAGCCTGTAAATGACACCCTGCTCCCCCAATCCCTCTCTTGTCCGACAATCCATTTCTCAAGCACACCCCATCATTACTAACAAACCTCCCCCCCACACCCACAATAAAACCTCCGAAACATTCCATTAAACAAGCCGAAACCCCAGCATTCCCCGCAGCAAACACTTATTACCTATAATTTACAATGTTTTAATCGGGGAATCATTATGCAGGAGTACAAATTACTCATAAATGGAGAGTGGACAGACTCGTCAACCAAAGAAACGTTTGAAAATATCAACCCTGCAACGCTTGAAAAACTGGCAACATTGCAGGTCGCATCCAGTGATGACGTAAACCGCGCCGTCAAATCTGCCTGGGATGCCTTTCCAGCCTGGAGCCAAACACCGCCGCCCAAACGGGCACAGGTACTGTTCAAAGCAGCCCGCATCCTTGAAGAACGCAAAGAGGAACTGGCCAAACTGCTCACCCAGGAAATGGGCAAGGTAATATCAGAAGCCAGGGGCGACATACAGGAAGCCATCGACATCACCCTCTACGCAGCAGGCGAAGGTCGGCGCATGTTCGGCGAAACCACCACCTCTGAATTGAAAGACAAGTTCTGCATGACCATACTGCGTCCCATCGGCGTCATAGGCATGATCACACCCTGGAACTTCCCAATGGCCATCCCTGCCTGGAAGGTGATGCCAGCACTGGTTGCCGGCAACACCATAGTCATGAAACCTGCCAGTGACACTCCGCTGTTGACCATTAGAATGGTGGAAGTGCTAATGGAAGCCGGACTGCCCCCCGGCGTCATCAACCTCGTGTTCGGCCCGGGCTCAACTACAGGCCAGGCCGTGGTCCACCATCCCGATATCAAGGCAATCTCATTCACAGGCAGTCTGGACACTGGCAAGTGGATCATGAGCGAGTGCGGCAAGGAGATGAAACGGGTATCCATGGAACTGGGCGGCAAGAACCCCATCATAGTCATGGACGATGCAGACATCGACCTGGCAGTGGACGGAGTGATATGGGGTGCCTTCGGCACCACGGGCCAGCGCTGCACCGCAGCCAGCCGGGTCATCGTGCACGAGAAGGTGAAGGCCGTATTCACTGACAAACTGCTGGCAAGGACTAAGACCCTCAAACTGGGCGACGGCCTGCTCCCCGAAACTGACATCGGTCCGGTCATTAACCAGTCACAACTGGACAAGATTGAAAAATACGCCCGCATCGGACAGGATGAGGGAGCCGTACTGCTCACGGGCGGCAATGTAGCCAATCCCGGGCTGCCCGGTTACTTCTTTGAACCCACTATCTTCACAGATGTGGATCAG